>CAYFYS010000229.1:0-4481 GCA_964347365.1 uncultured Rhodospirillaceae bacterium
GATCGCCGATGCGGCAGCGGTCGATGACGTAACGGTGTGAGGCTGATCGGAGGCAACGAGATCCAACCGACGCCGACCCTCAACGATGCACTTCCCCTGCGAGGCGGGGATTTCGATGGGCTCGTCGACGGTCTGGAATATGCCGCGCGCGGGCAGACCGGCTACAACTTCTATTCGCTCGGCGGTGAGCTGCTGAGCGTGCTCCCCTATTCGCGACTGCGCGAGGCCGCGGTCGATCTCGCCGCCCGTCTGGCCCGTCGCTTCCCGCGCTTAACGCGCATCGGGTTGATCAGCGAGACGACGCCGGACTTCCCCATCACCTTCTACGCCTGCCAGTACGCCGGGCTCGTTCCGGTGCCGCTGCCCTTGCCGATCGGCATCGGAGGCAAGGGAACCTATCTGGCGCAGATCCGCCGGATGATCTGCAACGCCGGCGCAGCGGCGCTGGTCGCTTCGGAGAACCTCCTGACGTTCGCCGCCGCAGCGACGGAGGACCTGCCCGAGATGCCGGCATACTCTTACGCAGCCATGAAGGCCATGCCGCGCGATGCGACGCCGCCCACGCCGCTGGGCAGCGAGGAGACGTGTTACATCCAATATTCTTCCGGCAGCACCAGCGCCCCCCGGGGTGTGGTGTCCACCCAGCGCGCGGTGGTCAGCAATTGCGCGGCGATCATTCGGCACGGGGTGATGGTCGTCGCCAGCGACCGCTGCGGCTCCTGGCTGCCGCTCTACCACGATATGGGCCTGGTCGGGTTCATGCTCACGCCGATGATGTGCCAGCTTTCGGTCGACTACATCGAGCCGGCGCATTTCGCGCGCCGCCCGCTGTTGTGGATCGACGTCATGTCCAGGAACCGCGCTACCATCAGCTTCAGCCCCTCGTTCGGCTACGATCTGTGCCAGCGCCGGGCGGCTGGCCACAGCCCGGTAGGCTACGACCTCTCGCAGTGGAGAGTCGCCGGGATCGGCGGGGACATCGTCCGCGCCGACGTGCTGGAGCGTTTCGGCGCGACGTTCAACGCCAGCGGGTTCCGCAGGGAGTCCTTCACGCCGAGTTATGGCCTGGCGGAGGCCACGCTCGCGGTGACCTTCTCTCCGACCGGCAAGACCTACCGGACGGACACGATCGACATGCGCCGCTACAGCCGATCCGGCGAGGCGGTCCCGGCCGGAAGCGACACGCCGGATCGGCACCGCCGGACCTTCGTCAATTGCGGCCGCGCCTTTCCTGGCCACGCCGTTGCGCTGCGCGACGAGCAGGAGCGCCCGCTCGGCGACCGCAAGGTCGGCCGGGTTCTGGTCAGGGGACCGAGCGTGGCGGCCGGCTATTTCCGCGATCCCGAGGCGACGGCGGAGGTCTTCGACCCCGCCGGCTGGCTCGATACCGGCGATCTCGGCTACACTGTGGACGGAGACGTCGTCATTACCGGACGCAACAAGGACCTGATCCTGTGGAATGGTCGCAACATCTGGCCGCAGGATATCGAGTGGGCGGTCGAGGCGTTGCTGGAGGTGCGCAATGGCGCGGTGGCCGCGTTCTCGGTGGACGGCATGGCAAGCGATCCGGTCATCGTCACCGTCGTGGAGTGCCGACTGAGCGACCGTACGGCGCGCGACGATCTGATTCGCAAGATCGCAGCGACCGCCCGTTCGGAAGTCGGGGTGCCAAGCCGCGTCGTGCTGGTGCCGCCGCGCAGCCTGGTGATGACGTCCTCCGGCAAGCTAAGCCGCACGAAGGTGAAGGAGAAATACCTTGCCGGTGCATTCCACGACGAGCCGCGCCGGGCTGAGGTTCTCGTTCAGGACGCCGCGAACCCGGCGTCATGACCGCAGCGAGGCTCTCGACGGTTACCCGTCCTCCACGGAACGCGGGTGATCCGTGAGCGGGCTGGTCGCGCTGACCGGGGCGACCGGGGTTCTGGGTCGGCACGTTCTCTCCCACCTCCTTGCCGAGGGCTGGCGGCTGCGCGTCCTGGTGCGCCGGCCCCACGCGCTGGCCGCCGGCGACGGGATCGAAATCGTCCAAGGCGGCCTGGCAGATCGCCACGCGCTGGGTCGTCTGGTCGCCGGTGCGGAGAGCGTGATCCATTGCGCGGGGCTGACGCGCGGCGGACGGGCGGCGGCGTTCCACGCCGTCAACGCCGTGGGAACCGCCCGGCTGGTTGCGGCGGCGGCAGAAGCGGCCACGCCGCCGCGTTTCGTCCTTGTCTCCTCGCTCGCCGCCCGCGCGCCGGCCCTGTCACCCTATGCCGCATCCAAACGGGCGGCCGAGGATGCGCTGTCCCATCTCGGCCGCGGTCTCGATTGGGCGATCCTGCGCCCGGCAGCCGTCTACGGCCCCGGCGATGCGGCCTGCCTGCCGTTGTTCAAGCTGTTCAAACGCGGGCTCGTACCGGTCCCGTCGCGCACCCGGGGCGGGGATGCGCGGGTCTCGCTGATCTATGTCGAGGACCTTGCGCGCGCCGTAGCGGCAACCCTGGCCGCCGGTCCTCTGGATCGTCGCGTCTTCGAGCTCGCCGATCCCGAGCCCGGCGGCCACACGTGGCGGGCAATCGCCGATAGCGGCGGGCGCGCGTTCGGCACCACGGTGCGGCGAATCCCGGTGCCGTTCGGCGCAATGGCCATCCTGGCCGGAGCGAACCTCGTTCTCCGCCGCGCCCTTGGCGCATCGGCCGTGATCACGCCGGGCAAGATACGCGAGATGTTCCATCCCGATTGGGGGGTGGCCGAAGGGGCGCTCGGTACCCATGTCGGCTGGCGACCGGAAGTGGCGATCGGGGACGGGTTCGCCCGGACCGCGCGCTGGTACCGGCAACGGAACATGCTCTAGGCGGGCGGGAGGGCGAGATGACGGAGGTAAGGCCTGTGGCGGTGCGGCCTGCGGAAGACGATGCGCTGATGTTCCGCAGGATCTGCGACCTGATCGCGCCGTTCAACACCAGAGGGATCGCGCTTACCTGTGACACCAATATCGGGCGCGATCTGGAGATCGACTCGGTTGCCGTTTTGGATCTCATCATGGAAGTCGAGGACAGCTATGATGTGTCGTTCTCGATGAACCTCATCTCCGAGTTTCAGACGATCGGCGATGTGATGAGAGCGATCGACCGGCTCAAGCGGGGATAAGGCGCCAGTGAGCTTGTTCAAACGGTTTGAGACTATCTCGGAGCAGCTTGGGCAGCTCCTGGAGTTCGGCCACGACCCGTTCGGCGTGGTCATGGAGTCGGTCCACTCGCCGACCCACGCCGTCATCGAGGGGCGGCCGGTCATCCTTGCGGGCACCAACAACTATCTCGGCCTGACGTTTGACGAGGCCTGTCTTGCCGCCACCAAGGACGCCGTGGACCGATTCGGCACCGGCACCACCGGCTCCCGGTTCGCCAACGGCACCTACGCGATGCACCGCGAACTCGAGCAGGGGCTGGCGAAGTTCCTCGGCTTCGAGCGAGCGATCGTTTTTTCAACCGGCTATCTCGCCAATCTCGGTGCGATCACCGGGCTGACCGGATCTGACGATACGATCCTGATCGATGCCCATTGCCACGCCTGCATCTATGACGGCTGCCGGCTGAGCGATGCGACCACGATCCGCTTCCGTCACAATTCGGTATCGGATCTCGACCACCGACTCGGGCGCCTGCCGCGCGGCGACGGCGTCACGCTGGTGGTGGTGGAGGGCATCTATTCGATGCTGGGCGATGTCGCTCCTCTGTCGGAGATCGTCGATGTCGTGCAACGCCACGGCGCTTATCTCTATCTCGACGAGGCCCATTCCTTCGGCGTCTTCGGGGAGAACGGCCGCGGCGTGGCCGAGGCCCAGAACGTGCTCGACCGGGTGGACTTCTACATGGGCACCTTCAGCAAGAGCCTGAGTTCAACCGGCGGTTTCTGCGCCTCCTCCCATCCGCAGTTTGACCTCCTGCGCTGCGCCAGCCGGCCCTACATGTTCACCGCATCGCTGTCGCCCTCCAACACCGCCAGCGCGCTCGCCGCGCTGCGTCAGATCGAATCGCGGCCAGCCCTGAGGACGCGGCTGTGGCGCAACGCGGCTATGCTCTATGATGGCCTGTCGGCGCTCGGCTTCACCCTATGCGCGCCGCTCGGGCCGATCGTCGCCGTGCGGATGGCCGACCGCGCCTCGGCGGCCTATTGCTGGAACCGGCTTCTCGAAGACGGCGTTTACGTCAATCTCGCCATCCCGCCCGGCACGCCGGACGGATCCTCCCTGCTCAGGCTCAGCATGTCCTCGGCGCACACCGAGGACGAGATCACCGGCATCTGTGCGGCGTTCTCGCGCCTAGTCGAAGATCGAAGCCCGGCCAAGGCGGTCGGACGCTGAGCTGGCCGGCGGCTCAGCGGAATCCCCGCCTGCGGTAGAGCCGGCACGCCAGGACCGGCGCGGCAAGCAGCGGGTGCCGGCGCTGCCAGGGCGTGAGGCGGGTCGACACGCCGGAATGGCGCGCGATCTTGTCCAGGAC
>CAYFYS010000230.1:0-4466 GCA_964347365.1 uncultured Rhodospirillaceae bacterium
GGGGCTCGTAGGCCGAATCGCCCAGCTTGGCGACCTGCTCGGCGCGGTAGGTTTTCAGTGCCTCCGGCGCGGTGGTGTAATGGCCGTGGCAATCGATGATCATCACGCCCGCCCCACCGCCTGGAGCCCCCTTTCGAGTCCGTCGTAGCGACGCGTCGGGGCGGCCATCAGGAAGGTGTAGCCTTCGGCGAGCACCCGTTCGACGTTTGCCGCATCCACGTGGGGATGGCCGACGGCCACGCCGTTGGCCTTGCAGGTGGCGACGATCTCCGCCATCGCCTCCAGAACCGCGGGGTGGTCGTATTGGCGCGGGAAGCCGAGCTCCTGGCTCAGATCGCCCTCGCCGATCAGGATCGCGCCGATGCCCGGCACTGTCTTCAGCATCTCGGCGAGGTTCGCGATGCCCGCGGTGTCTTCTATCATCAGGATCACCAGGATCTCGCCGGCGGGATCCAGCGGCCAGACATCGGCTTTTCCGTAATAATCCTGTTGGCCGAGACCCCAGTACCGCGCCGCGGCCGTGGGCCCGTCACCGCGCACGCCGGCTGGCTCGTAACGCGCGGCGGTGCGCAGCCGCGGGTAGCGGCACGAAGCCACGGCGTTGTAGGCCTGATCGACGGTGCTGACATGCGGCCAGACGATCCCGTAAACGCCGAGGTCCAGGGCCTGCTTTGCGTGCCACTGGCTTTTCTCCTCGCCGTTGGCGGGGACCCGGACCATCGGGGTGACGGCCGGTGCGAGCGAGCCGGCGCCGGCGATCTGCGCCCGGTTGAGCAGATATTGAAGGCAGTCCCTGAGCCCGCCGCTGTCCCAGGGACCATGCTCCATCTCGAAGACGATCCCGTCATAGCGCGTGGTCGAGAAGGCAAGCGCGGTGGCGACATCGGCGGGGGCGAAGGACGTGAACGCCGGTACGCCCTTCTCCAGCGCGCCGATCACGCCGTTGAGCCGTGGATGTTCGGGCATGGGTCTCCTTTGGCGATCTGCGGTGCGCCGCAACGACGGCATGCGGCCTTCCACGGCGACCGGTTGCGAGCCTATCACGAACGCTCCGCGGCTGTCGCGACGGTCGTCTGTCTCAGCCCGCCGCTTCCCGGCAGCGCTCCAGATAGGCCTCCATGCGCGCACGCATCGGCTGGGGGATCGCAATCGACCGGCCGGCGGAGCGTCGGCCGACGGAATTGATGATATTGATCCGGAATGCTTCCTCGCCGCGGGTCCGGCCGATGCAGCTATACCGGATCGTCGATCTGCCGAGCCCGGTCAACAGGAGCGATATCTCCAGCTCGTCACCCATCCGGAGCGCTTTCCTGAAATCGGCGTCGTTGTGGACGACGGGGAACATGCGGTCGTGGACGAAGAACTCCTCGGCGAAGGGCAGACCCAGATGATCGGTGAACCATTCCTCGAACAGCGTGTTGCACATGCGGTAGAACTCAACGAAGAAGACGATGCCGGCCGGGTCGCAATTGCAGAACTCGATGCGCCGGCGGATCGAATAGAGCGGACCGTTCCCGGGCATCAGATCTCTCGCCTTGCGTTGCTTCACTCTTAGCGGGGCTGCCGGGCGCGGGCAAGCCGGGCTGGCGTCGGCGTTGAACCCCGACCCGAGCCCGGCTACACCTTTGGGCACATGCTGGAAGGGAGGCGGCGATGACCACGCTAATCACCGGTGCGGGCCTGGTCGGGACGAGCTATGCCCAATGCGCGCTCGCGCGCGGCCAAAGGGTCGTCTTTGTCGACCCGCTGCCGCGCGAAGACTATCTGAGGACCAGGCTGGGCGATGCAGATTACGCCGTCGAGCGCGAGGATGTGCGCCATCTGGCCGGTCTCATCGACGCCATCCGCAGGCACCAGGCCGAGACCGTGCTCCATACCGCAGGCCTGATCGGACGCAAGGTCGAGGAGCCGCTGCACAACGGCATGGATCTCAACATCAACGGCTGTATCGCGGTCTGCGAGGCCGTCCGCCTGACCGGCGTTCGCCGGCTGATGTCGATCTCTACCTTCGGTGCCTATGACTGGCGCAAGGATGCGCCCGGCGGGATCATCAGGGAGGACTTTGCCCGCGGCAGCGGCCTGCCCTACTCCAACACCAAGGCGGGCCAGGAGCTGATCATGGAGGCCTATCAGTACCAGTATGGCTTCGAGGTGGCGATTGTCCGGCCTGCCAACGTCTTCGGCGTCGGCCATTTCTGGGCCGGCTCAGGCGGCGGCGAGAAATGCCACGCCCTGGTCGAGGCCGGCATCCGCGGCACCCCGGCGAAGATCCCCGAGGAGCAGACGATGGCCTTCGAATACGTCTACTCCAGGGATATCGGCCGCGCGCTCGATCTGTGCGCGACCCGCGATCTGCCGAGCTACGTCGTCTTCAACATCGGTATCGGGGCGGTCACCACGTTTCAGGAACTCGTCGCTGCGGTCCGCGCCACGCTGCCCAATCTCGAAGTCGAGATCGTGCCCGGCCGCGCGCCGGTCTCACGCACCGACCATATGGACATCAGCCACGCCCGCGACGTGCTCGGCTGGCAGCCCGAATATTCTCTAGAATCGGGTTTTGCCGCCTATGTCGAGGAGATGCGCGCGCTGATGGGCGCGAACGCGCCGTAGCGGCGCAAATCCGCCCGCCGGCGCGCCCGCGCCTTACGATGCGCCCCCGCCCGGCGGCGCATAGCGGACGAGCTTCTGGTCGATGGCGCCGAAGACCGACTTGCCGGCGTCGTCCAGCATCTCGATCCGCACCCGGTCGCCGAAGCGCATGAAGGGGGTCTGTGGCGCGCCGCGCTCGATCGTCTCCACGGTCCGGATCTCGGCCAGACAGGCCGCACCGACCGCGCGGTCGCGGTTGGAGATCGTGCCCGAGCCCAGGATCGTCCCGGCCGCAAGCGTCCGGCTCCTGGCGGCGTGGGAGACCAGCCGGGGCATGTCGAAATACAGGTCCCTGCCGGCGTTGGGTTGGCCGATGGCAACCCCGTTGAGCGAAACCCGCATGTCGAGCGTCATCTTGGCGCCGTCCCAGGCCGCACCCAGGGCGCGCGGCGTCACGAACACCGGCGAGAACGCCGTCGTCGGCTTGCCCTGGAGAAAGCCGAACCCCTTGGCGAGCTCACCCGGGATCAGGTTGCGGAGGCTGACGTCGTTGCACAGCCCGATCAGCTTGATGTGCGCTGCCGCGTCCTCGGCGCCGATGCCCATCGGCACGTCGTCGAGGATCGCCACGATTTCGGCCTCCATGTCGATGCCCCAGGCCTCCTCGGCCAGGGCGATGTCCTCGCACGGTCCGATCAGGCTGTCCGAGGCGCCCTGGTACATCAGCGGATCCTCATAGAGGTTCTCCGGCATCGCCGCTCCGCGCGCCTTGCGGACCAGTTCGACATGGCTGAGATAGGCGCTCGCATCGATCCACTGATAGGCACGTGGGAGGATCGCTGCACAATCCTGCGGCCGGAACGCGAACGTCGCCGCATCGCCACGGTTGACCGAGGCGGCCAAGCTTTCCAACAGGGGCGCCGTTCGCGCCCAGTCGTCGATCGCCGCCTGCATGGTTTCCGCGATCGAGGCGGCTTCGGCCGCGCGGCTCAGCCCGTCATCGACGACGACCAGCCGCCCGTCGCGCCCGCCCTTCAGCGTTGCGAGTTTCATCGATCGGTCCTCGATCGTGTGGGAGAACGCCACCGCCGCCAGTCATAGTCGCCGCGGCGATGCCGTTCAATGCGCGGCGTGGCCGGCACTTCAGACGCCCCGTCCGTTCTCGTTTCGAGATCGGTGCGATGTCGACAATGTATTGGTATTCCGCCGCCGCGGTCGGTAACCTCGTCCGACGGGGGACGACGGCCAGGAGAGGCACGATGGCGGACGACATGGGCAACGCGATTGGCGCGGTCGCTGGCGCGGGTGCGACGCCGCGCATGGAGAACGCGCTCCGCATCCCCTATACGGATTTGCGCGAGTGGCTCGAGGAAGCGGAGAAGCTTGGCGAGGTCAGGCACGTCAAGGGCGCAAGCTGGGAGCGCGATATCGGCATGGCCGCCGAGGTCGTCCTGCACGACGACAAGGCGCCCTGCGTGGTCTTCGAGGACGTGCCCGGCTCGCTCAAGGGCAGCCGCGTGCTGACCAACTTCTTTTCCTCCAAGCGCATGGGCATGACGCTGGGCTTCCCCTCGGAGCTGTCCAAGATCGAGCTGACGGATGCCTGCCGGGCCACCTACATGGCCGAGTTGAAGGAGATTCCCCACGTGTTCGTGGACACCGGGCCGGTCTGCGAGAACATCGTGGAAGGCGAGGACATCGACGTCGAAGCCTTCCCAACGCCGATGTGGCACGACGAGGACGGCGGCCGCTATATCGGCACCGGCAGCTACAACGTCACCCGCGATCCCGACACCGGCTGGATCAACATCGGCACCTACCGGGTGATGATCCAGGCCAAGAACGCGGTCGGGTTTTACATCTCGCCCGGCAAGCAC
>CAYFYS010000231.1:0-4465 GCA_964347365.1 uncultured Rhodospirillaceae bacterium
CGCACGTTGCGCACCGATGTCTTCGCCATCGGCATCGATACCGAGGAGATCGAGGCGCTTGCCGAGGAGGCCGACCGCGCCGGGGAACGCCCTCGTCTGATGACCACGCTCCAGGGCCGATCGATGATCATCGGCGTGGATCGGCTCGACTACAGCAAGGGGCTCGTGGAGCGTTTCCGCGCCTTCGAGCGCATGCTGGAGGCCCATCCCCGGCAGCACGGCGCGGTCACGCTGATGCAGATCGCTCCGCCCTCGCGTTCTGATGTCGGCGGCTACAGGGAAATCCGCCGGGCGCTGGAGACGACCGCAGGGAATATCAACGGCCGGTTCGCCGATTTCGACTGGATACCGATCCACTACCTCAACAAGAGCTTCAACCGGTCCCAGCTGTCGTGCTTTTACCGTGAGAGCCGGATCGGCGCCGTCACGCCGCTGCGCGACGGGATGAACCTGGTTGCGAAGGAATATGTCGCCGCCCAGCGGCTCGACGATCCCGGCGTTCTGGTGCTTTCGCGATTCGCTGGCGCGGCGCACGAGCTCGACGGCGCGGTAATCGTCAACCCGTATGACCTTGAGGAGGTGGCGAACGCCCTGCACCGGGCGCTCAGGATGCCGATCGAGGAGCGCCGGCGGCGGCATCGGACGATGCTGAGCCGGCTGCGTCGCCACAGCGTCCATCACTGGCGCAAGGAGTTTCTCGCCGCCTTCGCCGAGGTCCCGCGCGAACAGGCCGCGCGAGCCTGCTGAGACGGGGCATGCGGGCGCATCGGCCGGCCCCTTTCCTCATCGGCGATATCGGCGGCACCAACGCCCGCTTCGCCCTGGTCGAAGACGCCGGCACGCCGTGTCGGGTGGAGGTCCTGTCCTGCGCGGCGTTCCCCGGCCTCGAAGCGGCGGTGGCGGCCTATCTGGAGCGCATCGCGCCGCCGGTCGTTCCCAAGGACGCCGTGATCGCCATCGCCGCGCCCGTCGATGGCGATCGGGTCCACATGACCAACCATCCCTGGACGTTCTCGGTTGCCGAGACCCGCGCCGGGCTGGGGCTGGACAGCTTCAGGGTCGTGAACGATTTCACCGCGGTTGCGCTGAGCGTGCCGCAGCTCGGGCCCGGCGACAGGCGGGCGATCGGCGGCGGACACCCACATCCCGGCGCGCCGATCGCGGTGCTGGGCCCGGGCACGGGGCTCGGCATGTCCGGTCTGGTGCCCGCGCCGGACGGCGGCTGGATCCCGCTTGCCACCGAGGGCGGCCACGCCAGCCTGGCGGCAGCCGATGCCCGCGAGCGCGCGGTGCTCGCCGCGCTCGCCAGACGGTACGGCCACGTCTCGATCGAGCGCGCGGTGTCCGGCGGCGGGATCGTCAACCTCGCCCGTGCGATCGCCGAGATCGACGGCAGGCCGGCGCCGCCCTGCGATCCGGCGCTGATCACCGCGACCGCGCGCACCGATCCTGTCGCCGGACAGGCGCTGGACATGTTCGCCGCCATGCTGGGCACCGCGGCTTCCAACCTCGCCCTCAGCCTCGGGGCGCGGGGCGGGGTCTATATCGGCGGCGGGATCGTGCCGCGCCTGGGATCGGCGTTTCCGGACAGCCGGTTTCGCGCCCGCTTCGAGGACAAGGGGCGCTATCGCGGCTACCTGACGGCGATCCCCACCTGTGTCATCACGCGACCGGAGCCGGCCCTGATCGGTCTGGCCGCGCTCGCCGTCAGGCCTGAAATGTGACAGCGCCCGACTGGGCGATCCTGCCGGCGGGCGATACGGCCCAGAGCTTCGCCGTCCCGGCATCCGGACCCGGCGCGCCGGTGAGCGTGAAGGGGGCATCGTCGTAAAGCGGCGACAGCGCCCGGACGGTGAAGGTCTCCACCCTGGCCGCGGGGTACGCACGGCGGAACAGATCGAGCAGAAGCGTCGCAATCAGATTGCCGTGAACCAGCAGCCCCGGATAGCCCTCCACGCCGGAGACATAGTCGCGGTCATAGTGGATCCGGTGGCTGTTCATCGTCAGCGCCGAATAGCGGAACAACAACACCGGGTCCGGCCGGATTTCGCGCAACCAGACCGTCCCGGTCGGCGCATTGTCCGCGCGTGGCGGCGTGGACGCGCTGGCGGTGGGCGCCGCGCCGCGATAGACGGTGTCGTGATCCTCCACCGTCGCCAACCCTTCCGGGCCGAAGACTTCGTGGCGAACGGTGACAAAGCACAGCGGCCCGGACCGGCCATCCTTGGGGGTCACATCGGTGACGGTCGAGACGCGCCGGACCGCCTGTCCCACAAGCAGCGGCCGTTCAAAGGACATCTTCACGCCGGCCCACATCCGGCGCGGCAGCGGCACCGCCGGCATGAAGCCGCCCTTGGCGGCATGGCCGTCCGGGCCGGTCTCGGAGAGCTTCACCACCTCGGGAAAATAATACCAGTGCCATCCGGGCGGGATCGCATCGCCTTCGACCAACGGCGGGTCGTCGCGATCGAAGGTCGCAGCCAGGATGTCGGCCGGGGCGGCGGTGATCAGCCCGGTCGCAGTCTGGCTGCGGCCGATCCAGTTCCTTGCGGCCTCGAGGCCGGGGTGACTCATGCGGCGAACTCCCTGCGCAGGGCGGCGGAATGCTGGCCCGCTCGTGGCACGGCGCCGAGGGTGCGCACCGTCTGCGCGATGCGCGCCGGCGGGGCGACGAGATCGGCCGCGCCGCCGGGGATGGCGACCCTGGCGCGCCGCAGCGCCGGGTGGCGGGCAAGCCCGGCCACGTCGTTGACCTCGCCGAAGGCGATCTGCGCCCGCCGCAGCCGTTCGATCAGCGCGGCCCGGCCGATCGCGCAGAACGCATCGGACAGGATCGCATCGAACCGCGCGCGGTTTTCCAGCCGGGCGAGGTTGCTCGCAAACCGCGGATCGTCGGGCAGGTCGGGCCGTTCCAGCACCTCGGTGCACAACCTGGCGAACTCGCGCTCGTTCTGGACGGCGATCAGGATCGGTGCGCCGTCCCTTGTCGGGTAGGCGCCGTAGGGGTGGATCGAAGGATGGTTCAGCCCAACCCGCGCAGGGCCCTTGCCGTCGGCTTCCCAGTGGAACAACGGCACGGTCATCCAATCGGCCATACTGGCGAACAAAGAGGTGTCGATTCCGCACCCCTTGCCGGAGATGCCGCGCGCGATCAGCGCTTCGAGAATGGCCATGTAGCCGTACATGCCGCAACCGATATCGCAGACCGACACGCCCACGCGCCCCGGCGCCGCAGCCGTGCCGGTGACCGAGCACAGCCCGCTCTCGGCTTGAACCAGGAGATCGTAGGCCTTCATGTCGGCATAATCGCCCGCTTCGCCGTAGCCGCTGATGTCGAGCGTGATCAGGCCGGCGTTGCGCCGCCGCAGTTCGGCGGACTCGAAGCCGGCGCGCGCGGCCGCGCCCGGCGCGAGATTCTGGATGAACACGTCCGCGCGGTCGATCATCCGGTGCAGCAGCGCCTGATCGCCGGCAGCGTTGATATTCGCGCTCAGCGACGCCTTGCCCCGGTTGAGCCACACGAAATAGGCGCTTTGTCCGCCCGCGAACCGGTCATAGTGGCGGGCGAAGTCGCCGCCGTCGCGCTCGATCTTGATCACCCGCGCCCCGGCATCGGCCAGACGCGAGGAGCAATAGGGCGCAGCGACCGCCTGCTCCATGGTGACCACCAGGAGCCCGTCGAGCGGCGCGGCCGCCGGCCCGGCGGTCAATACGACCTCGGCAGTCCGAGCACGTGCTCGGCCAGGAAGCTGAGGACGAAGTTGTTGGAGATCGGCGCGGTCCGGTAGAGCCGGGTCTCGCGGAACTTGCGCTCGATGTCGTATTCTTCAGCGAAGCCGTATCCGCCATGGGTCTGCATGCACATGTCGGCGGCCTTCCACGACGCCTCCGAAGCCAGGTACTTGGCAAGGTTCGCCTGCTCGCCGCAGGGCTCGCCGGCCTCGAACAGCGCGGCGGCTTTCCTGACCATCAGGTCGGCCGCCTCGGTTGCGGCATAGGCCTCGGCAATGGGGAACTGGACGCCCTGGTTCTGGCCGATCCGTCGGCCGAAGACCTCGCGTTCCCGGGCGTAGCCGGCGGCCTTGTCGATGAACCAGCGGGCATCGCCCACGCATTCGGCGGCGATCAGGATGCGCTCGGCGTTCATGCCGTCCAGGATGTAGCGGAAGCCCTTGCCCTCCTCGCCGAGAAGGCTGTCGGCCGGGATACGCAGATTGTCGAAGAAGATCTCGGTGGTTGCGTGGTTGATCATCGTCCGGATCGGCCGGATCTCCAGCCCGTTGCCGCGCGCTGTGCGCATATCCACGATGAAGACCGAAAGCCCTTCGGTGCGTTTGTCCACCTGTTCCCGCGGCGTCGTGCGGGCGAGCAGCAGCATCAGGTCGGAATGCTCCGCGCGCGAGGTCCAGACCTTCTGGCCGTTGACGAGGTAGCCCGCATTGCCGTCGCGCACCGCCGTGGTCCT
>CAYFYS010000232.1:0-4463 GCA_964347365.1 uncultured Rhodospirillaceae bacterium
GTCGAAGCCGATCCCGGTCAGCACCGCCGCGGACTCGCGCCGCAGATGGCCGTAGACGCCGCCCTGGACGATCCCGAACAACAGCCGGCCCGGGCGCGGGGCGAACGCAAGCCGGGACCGCGCGGCCCAGCGCATCGACCGGCGCATGGAAACCGCCGCCGCGTCCTCGGTCGCGGGAAAGGCGGTGCATTCGTCGAGCACCATGCTCACGTCGCTGCCCAGAAGATGCTGGATCGCCACCGCGCGCTCCGGGCTCAGCGCATGGCGCGTGCCATCGACATGGGAGCGGAACACCACGCCGTCCTCATCGATCGTGCGCCGTTGGCACAGCGACATCACCTGGAAGCCGCCGGAATCGGTCAGGATGGGGCCCGGCCAGCTCATGAACTTCCGCAGCCCGCCCAGCGCGGCCACAGTCTCCGCGCCGGGGCGGAGCATCAGGTGATAGGTGTTGGCCAGGATCATCTCCGCGCCGGCGGCGGCGACCGCCTCGGGCTGGATGCCCTTCACGGTACCGGCCGTACCCACGGGCATGAACGCGGGCGTGCGCACCGTGCCGTGGGCGGTCGCGAGCCGGCCGAGCCGCGCTGCGCCGTCCCGCGCGCAGATTGCGAACGCGGCCCCGGTCATACGCTTGGACTTGGAACGGACCCGATGCGTGGCGCCCGACCCCGGGGGGTCTTCTTCCTCACGCCGCGTCCATGCGGTGCAGGAACGTGGCATCGCCGTAGGAATAAAACCGGTAGCCGGCGGCGCTTGCATGGGCGTAGGCGGCCTTCATGCGCTCCAGCCCGCTGAACGCGGCGACCAGCATGAACAGCGTCGAACGCGGCAGATGGAAATTGGTCAACAGGGCATCGGTCGCGCGAAAGCCGTACCCAGGGACGATGAACAGGTCGGTCTCGCCGCGGAAGGGCGCGATCGTGCCGTCCGCCCGGGCTGCGGATTCGAGCAGGCGCAGCGACGTCGTCCCCACCGCGACGACCCGCCCGCCGGCCTGCCGTACGGCCGACACCGCGGCTGCGGCCGCTTCGCCGATGGCGCCCCATTCGGCATGCATCACGTGTTCGGAAACCGTCTCGGTCCTCACCGGCAGAAAGGTGCCGGCGCCGACATGGAGCGTGACCGGGACGATCTTCACCCCCCTGGCGGCGATGCGTGCGATCAGGGCCTGGCTGAGGTGAAGCCCCGCCGTTGGTGCCGCCACCGCGCCGGCTTCCCGCGCGTAGACGGTCTGGTAGTCGGTGCGATCGCGCGCATCGGGTCCCCCGGGGCGCTTGATGTAGGGCGGCAGCGGGGCCCGGCCGTGGCGTTCCAGAGCGGCAAGCAGATCGGGGGTCTCCGGGAAGCGCAGCCTGAGCGTACCCTCGGCGCCGCGTGCGCTGATTTCGGCCCAGAAGTCTGTGGTGAAGTCGATGCGCGCGCCCGGCCGCAGCCGCCGCGCCGGGCGGGCGAGCGCGGTCCACTCGCAACCCGGCGGTGCGCCGTGGGCCCGCAGCAGCGTCACCTCGATGCGCGCTGCGCCGCGCCGTCCGGACAGCCGCACGGGAACCACCCTGGTGTCGTTGATCACCAGCGCATCGCCCGGCGCCAGCAGGTCCGGCAGGGCCGCAACGCGCAGGTCGCGCAGTCGCCCGCCGACTTCCAGCAGGCGGGCGGATTCGCGCGGCCGGGCCGGCCGGTCGGCGATGTGCGCAACCGGCAGGTCGAAATCGAACGCATCGGTGCGCATCGCCCCGATCACCCGTTGCCGGCCTCGGCTTCCCAAAGCTCGGTGACGTATTCGGCCACGCGCGCGTAGGTCTCGTCGCGTGGCATGGCGTCTTCCGCGGCATCCTCCTCGCCGTGCCTGCGGTTGAGGCTCCAGTCCAGGATCGCCTCGCGCAGCGCATCGTCGGTCAGGATGAAGCCGAGCACTTCGTTCTGGATCTCGATCGGCGGGTCGTCGTCCCCGGTCTCCTCGGCGATCACCGCGCGCAGGTAGCTCACCGCATCGAGGATGAGCTGGGCCTCCTCGCGGCTCCAGTGCCGCGACGGCTCGAAGTGGCACGCGCGTAGCTCGGCCATCTGGGCGCGGGTGACGGTCCCCGGCGTCCCAATGCGCCGCATGGTCCGCTGGCCCCTCGGCGCCTCGCCCGCTTCCGCCTCGCCGGCCATGCGCTGGCGCGCCCGCTGCTGGACGATGCGGCGCATCATCAGCCAGATGACCAAGCCGATGGCGAAGGCGACCAGCAGACTGTCCAAGGCCCGACACTCCCGGAAAAGGCGCCTGGAAGAGGCGCCCTATTATCGACGGGCCGGACGGGTCTTGACCAGCCCACCTGCGCGCCCGGCCGATCCGTGCTATGCAGCGCCCTCCCGAAGCGGGGGGTGTCGATGCGTCTGGACCCCGCGGCCGTCTTCCGCGCCGCCCCGCGGCCGGTCCGCGGCGTGGCGATGATGTTGATCGCCTCGGTCTCGGTCGTGTCGATGAACGTGCTGATCCGGCTGATCTCCGGTGAAGTCCACATCCTGGAGATCGCCTTCTTCCGCACCGTGTTCGGCTTCCTGGTGCTGGTGCCGTGGCTCCTCGGTCCCGGGGTGCGGAGCTTCCGCACCCGGCGGTTGGGCACGCACGCGGTGCGCGCGATCCTCAACGTGACCGCGATGTATCTGTATTTCTTCGGGTTGGTGGCCATTCCGTTGGCCAAGGTCAACGCGCTGGCCTTCACCTCGCCGTTGTTCGCGAGCGCGCTGGCGGTCGTCTTCCTGCGTGAGAGGATCACGCGGGCCCGCGTCCTGGGCTTGACGATGGGTTTCGTCGGGGCGCTCGTGGTGCTGCGCCCCGGCGTGGTCGCCCTCGGCTCGGGCGGGCTTCTGATCCTTGGCTCCTGCGCGGTGTGGGCGTGCGCGCTGATGGTCATCAAGATCCTGGCGCGGACCGAATCGAGCCTCACGATCGCGGTCTACGCAGCCCTCTTGCAGATTCCGTTCAGCGCATTCTTCGCGCTCTTCGTCTGGCAATGGCCCAGCCTCTACCAGCTCGGCGTCATGGCGGGGATCGGCGCGCTCGGCGGGCTCGCCCACCTGACGCTCGCCCAGGCGTTCCGCGAGACCGACGTGACGGTCGTCCTGCCGGCGGACTTCACCAAGCTCGTCTGGGCGAGCCTCGCCGGTTTCCTGGTGTTCGCGGAGATTCCCGATCTGTGGACGCTGGCCGGTGCGGCGGTCATCTGCGGTGCGGTGTTCTATCTGGCCGCCAGAGGCGACCGGCCGGCCTGACCCGCTCCAGGGATGCGCGCGCCGCATCCCGGCGGTAGGATCGGCCCGAGGACGTGGTACCGAAGGCGACGATGATGGCGGGCGGCCCGAAGATCTATCGCGACTACGACCAGCAGGCGCTCGACGATCAGTACAACCAGCGCGTCCTGGTGCCCGATGCGGAGGAATATATCGCCGCCGACCGGGCGGAGTCCGATCGGGTGCGCGCGGCGCTCGACTGCCGGATCGACGTCGCCTACGGCCCGGGCGAGGACCAGAAGCTCGACATCTTCCCGGCCCGCGCGGTGGGCGCTCCGATGGTGGTCTACATGCACGGCGGCGCCTGGACGCGATCGGACAAGGCGGTCGAGGGTTTCATGGCGGAGTCCTTCGTCGCCGCCGGGGCGGCGTTTGCTGCGGTGAATTTCTCGCTTTGCCCGAAGGTGAGCCTCGATGAGCTGATCCGCCAGGCGCGCGAGGCGGTGGTCTGGTGTTATCGCAACGCGCAGGCGCTCGGCGGGGATGCGCGGCGGCTCTACATCGCCGGCCATTCCTCGGGCGGGCATGTCGGCGGGATGATGGTCGTCACCGACTGGACCGTCCATGGCCTGCCGCGCGGGCTGATCAAGGGCGCGCTGTTGTGCAGCGGCATGTACGATCTGGAGCCGGTCCGCCTCAGCGCGCGCAACGAATATCTCAAGCTCGACGCGGCATCGGCCCGGCGCAACAGCGCTATCCACCACATCCCCGACGACGGCTGCCCGCTGGTCGTCGGCTATGGCGGCGGCGAACAGCGCGAGTTCCGCCGCCAGTCGCGCGACTTCGCCGCTGCCTGGCGCGCCCGGGGGCTGACGGTCGAGGAGATCGACCTGCCCGGGGTGAACCATTTCGCGGTCCGCCGCTGTTTCAACGATCCCGACGGGCCGATTCTGAAGGCGACCTTTGCGATGATGGGGATGTGAGAGCCTGCGAAAAATTGGGGTCCCCCTCGATCGCCTCACCTGATCGGTTCACCCATGCCCATCGTCCGCCAGATTCCCAATCCGTCCGGGTTCAATCGCGAAGCCCGGCTTCCGTACATGCTTCGGCTGGAGGATTTTGGGCTCGTGATGCAAGACGTCTATGACTTCTTCTTTGACGTGAATACCCACCTGCTGGACAAAGGGCTTAAGCGCTTTGACGAAATGCTGAGACCGGCGGCAATGTCCGGACTGATTTCGGAC
>CAYFYS010000233.1:0-4446 GCA_964347365.1 uncultured Rhodospirillaceae bacterium
ATCCATCCCCCAGGGCATCGCGATCTGCATGGCCGCGCAGAACACCCACAGCGCCGCGAAGCGCACCGCAAGGACCTCATCGCCGAACCGGCGCGCGGCGATCAGCCCTTCGCCGGTCCACACGGCCGTGAACAGCGGCACGAAGGCGGCCGCGAACGCACCCTCGGCGAACAGACGCCGGAAGGAATTCGGTATCTTGAAGGCGACGAAGAACGCGTCTGCCACCGGGCCCGTGCCCAGGACGGCGGCGATCAGGATGTCGCGTGCAAAGCCGAGGATCCGGCTCACCATGGTGTAGCCGCCCACGGTCGCAATCGAGCTCAGCAGTCGCATGCGACGCGAACAGTGGTTTCCGGCGGGATTACGATACGCACCCCCGCGCGGCCGCCCTTGCGCGGTCCTGCGCAGCGGGCGTGGTGAAGGAACCAAGTACGTCCAGGAGCGCGGCGCGGATCTGTTCGCGCTTGGCCGCGCGGGCAATCTTCAGCCCGAAAACGTCCTTGATGTAGAATACATCGACTGCGCTCTCGCCGTAGGTGGCAATCTGGGCGCTGGCGATCTGGACATTCTGGGCGGTCAGGGCCCGGGTCAGCGCGAACAGCAAGCCCGGCCGGTCGCGGCCATTGACCTCGACGACCGTATGGGTCCGGCTGGCGGTATTGTCAATGATCACCCGGGGGGCGACATCGAAGACCCGGTCGCGATGCGCATCGTGCATCAGCCGCTCGATCTCCTCGCACGGTCCGTTGTCGCCGGCGAGCATACGCGCGATGGTTGCCGAAATCCGTTCTAGCCGGTCCGGCCGGATGACCGGCCCGCCGTTGCGATCTTCGACCCAGAAGGTATCGAGCGCCGTGCCGTCGGCCATTGTGGCGATCTTGGCATCGACGATGTTCGCCCCGCAGATCGACAACGCTCCGGCGATCCGGGAGAACAGCCCCACCTGATCGGTCGCGCAAAGCGTGATCTCGGTCACGCCGCGGTAACGGTCGATCCGGGTGTCCATCAGCAGCGGCTCGGTCTGCAGACGCGCGCGGCAAACCAACCGTGCATGACGGGCGTGCGCTTCGACGGAGAAGGACAGCCAATAGGCCGGATCGGCACGAGCGATGTGGTCTTCCAGCTCATCGGGCGGGACATCCACAAGCGCGACGCGCAGCGCGTCCTTGGCCTGTTCAATCCTGTATTCGTCGCCCGCAGCCGCGAAACCGCCGGTCAACATCTCTTCGGCGGCGCGGTAGAGATCGCGGAGCAGCGCCGCCTTCCATGCCGTCCACACGCCCGGGCCCACCGCGCGGATATCGGCCATCGTAAGCACCAGCAGCAGCCTCAGCCGTTCGAGCGAGCGGACCGTCTCGACAAAATCCGCGACCGTCTGCGGATCGTTGATGTCGCGCCGAAAGGCGGTGTTCGACATCGCGAGATGGTGGCGCACCAGCCAGGTCGTCGTCTCGGTCTCCTCCTTGTTCAACCCCACCCGCGGGCACAGGCGCTGTGCGACCTGCGCACCGATGAGTGAATGGTCGCCGCCGCGGCCCTTGGCGATGTCGTGCAGCAGGACCGCCATATAGAGCGCGGGCCTTGAGTGGAGGGGCGTCGCGATTCCGGTGGCGATCGGCATCTGTGCGGCGAACCTGCCGGCTTCGATGCCGCGTAGAACCCCGATGGCCATGATGGTGTGCTCATCGACCGTATAGACATGGTACATGTCATGCTGCATCTGGGCGACGATCCGGCCGAAATCCGGGATGAACCGTCCGAACACCCCGGCCTCGTTGAGCCGTCGCAGCGTGGTCTCGGGATCCTTTTCCGAGGTGAGCATTTCCAGGAACAGCCGGTTGGCCTCCGGGTCTTCACGCAGTCCGTCGACCAAGCGCAGATTGCGGGTTACCGAACGCAGCGGCCGGGGGTGGATGTCGAGCCCGTATTTCTGGGCGGCATGGAACAGGCGCATGATGTCGATCGGTCGGTCGGCGAACTTGTTGGGCTTGGCCAATTCCAACCGGCCGGCCTCGATGGTCAGCCGTTCGCCGAGGTTCCGAATGCGCGCCAGCCGGGGCGGGGCGAAGCGCGGCCGCTTGGCATGCTCGGCATCGAGCACGGCGCAGAAGATGCGGGTCAGGTCCCCGACGCTTTTCGCCGTCAGGTAATAGTGCTTCATGAACCGCTCGACACCGCGGCTTCCGGCGCGGTCGCGGTAGCCGAGCCGTTCGCCGATTTCGGCCTGATAGTCGAACACCAGGCGGTCTTCGCCCCGGCCGGCGAGATAATGAAGGTGGCAGCGCACGTTCCAAAAGAAGCGCTGCGCCCGTTCGAACCCGGCCGCCTCGGTCCGGGTGAGCACGTTGCGTCCGACCAGGCCGGCCACGTCATCGACGCGGTAGAGATACTTGGCGATCCAGAACATGGTCTGAAGGTCGCGCATCCCGCCCTTGCCGTCCTTGATGTTGGGCTCCAGAACGTAGCGTGAACCGCCCATGCGACGGTGGCGCCGGTCGCGCTCGGCGAGCTTGGCCTCGACGAACCGGGTCTGCGCACCACCCGCCACCTGCTCGCCGAAGCGCTTGCGCAGATCGTCGTAGAGCGCCTTCTCGCCCCAGACATAACGGGTCTCAAGGATCGCGGTGCAGATCGTCTGATCGGCCTTCGCCAAGCGGATGCAGTCCGGGATGGAGCGGGTGGCGTGGCCGACCTTCAGCCCGAGGTCCCAGAGCATGTAGAGCACGTATTCGACGACCTGCTCGACCCGCGGCGTGCGCTTGTAAGGGACCAAGAACAAAAGGTCGATGTCGGAGTGGGGCGCAAGCTCGCCCCTGCCGTAGCCGCCCACCGCCGTCAGGCATTGGTGTTCGGCCGACGTCGGGTTGGCCGCCGGGTAGACCTGTTGCGTCGCCAAGTCGTAGCTCGCCCGTACAAGTTCGTCGATCAAGCCGGACCGGGCCCGCACCGTCTCCTCACCTGCGGCCTGTCCGGCTTCAAAACGGCGGCGGATCTCGGCGTTGCCGCGCGCGTTCGCGTCCTTGAGCACGCCCAGGAATTCCGCGCGGCACGACGACGCCGAACGCCCGGCCGACATCACCCCGTCGAGGGCGGTATCGAGTGCGGCCCGGTCCAGGATCGCGCGTCGTGCAGGGATTGCGCTCATGAGCCGACTATAAACCCGTTCCGATCGGCGGAACCGACAAACGGGCGCGACGCCCGCTCGATCACGGCGGCCTTCGGTCGAGCGTCGTGCGTAGCCTGTAGAGGAGTTCGAGCGCCTCGCGGGGCGACAGTTCGTCGGGGTTTATTCCGGCCAGCATCGTCTCGACGGGGGAGGGCGCCGGTGGAGGCGGCGGTGCGGCAGTAAACAGCGGCAGGTCGTCGGCGAGCCCGGCGAGCACGCCGGACTGTTCGCCCTTCTCCAAGGTATCCAGCACCTCCTCGGCGCGGGCGAGCGCCCGATCCGGCAGCCCGGCAAGCCGCGCGACATGGATTCCGTAGGATCGATTGGCCGCACCGGCGGCAATTTCGTGGAGAAAAACGATCTCCTCGCCCCATTCCTTGATCCGCATGGTTGCGCACCGCAACGAACCGAGCCGACCCGTCAACGCGGTCAGTTCGTGGAAATGGGTGGCGAACAGGGCACGGGCGCGGTTGACCTCATGCAGGTGCTCCAGCGTCGCCCAGGCGATCGACAGCCCGTCGAAGGTCGCCGTGCCGCGGCCGATCTCATCAAGGATCACCAGCGAACGCGGTCCGGCCCGGTTGAGAATCGCCGCGGTCTCGACCATCTCGACCATGAAGGTCGAGCGGCCGCGCGCCAGGTCGTCGGCCGCCCCGACCCGGGAAAACAACCGGTCGACGACACCGATATGGGCTCTGTCGGCCGGCACGAACGCCCCGATCTGCGCCAGGATGGCGATCAATGCGCTTTGACGCAGAAAGGTCGATTTTCCGGCCATATTCGGTCCGGTGACCAGCCACAGCCGCTGGTCGGTCCGCAGATCGCAATCGTTGGGAACGAATCGGGTCGCGCCGTCGCGCTCGAGGAACGCTTCGACCACCGGATGACGACCGCCAACGATCTCGAAAGCAGTGCTGTCGTCCACCAGTGGACGGACATAACGCCGTGCGACGGCAAGCTCGGCGAGCGCGGCGGCGACATCGATCTCGCCCAGACAGGACGCAGCCGCAGCGAGGGGCTCGGCCGCGGCGACGACCCGCTCGCTCAGCGCATCGAAGATCGCGCGCTCGCGCTCCAGGGCCTTGTCGGAGGCGGTGGCCAGGCGCTGCTCCAGCTCGGCGAGCTCGACGGTGGCGAAGCGCTTGGCATTGGCCATGGTCTGTCGATGAATGAACCGTCCGTCCCCGGGAAGACGCCCGTCATTGGCCGCACTCACCTCAACGAAGTAGCCGAGCACGTTCTTGTGGCGGATCTTGAGCGAGGTGATTCCGGGTTCCCCG
>CAYFYS010000234.1:0-4437 GCA_964347365.1 uncultured Rhodospirillaceae bacterium
GACGTCGGCGTGAAGTGCACGCGCCAGCGCGGCCGCTTGGCGAACCGGTCGCGGACCTTCTTTGTCGACCACTACGACGCCGAGATGCCGACCGATCAGCGATCACGCTACTCGGCGCGATGTCTGGACACTTGCCACAGTACCGCGCCCTTCAGCCAGCGGGCGAACCACCAGGCCGCGGCGGGGCTATCGACCAGCCGCCACTCGGCCCGCACACGCCTCCACGCCCTGGACAACCGGTCGGGCGTCAGCGAATCGGCCCTCCTCGGTCGCAGTTTCGCGAACGGGATCGTCACCGCCTCGCCGAAGTCCGAAGCCTCCCACGGCGTGCGTTGCGCCCGGTGCAGCGCCCACGCCCGCGTGATCGTCACACGAAAGCCACCGGGAACCACCGACGTGCCGACCGCTGCCAGCCCCAGCCCGGCGCGCAGCCTGCCCACCACGCCGGCGTCCAGAGACGTCGCGGCGGGCCGCTCCAGCGGCTCCGGCGAGCCGTCGTCGCCCACCACCACCTCGAACAGCTCCCGCGGCCAGGTCTGCCCCTCCAGCGCCGCCGGCCCGCGCAAGCAGCCCGCGCCCCGGCCATGGCCGTCGCCGACGGTCCGCCGGAGCCCGTCGTGGATCCTGGCGGCAAGTCTCGCGTACTCGGTCACGCGACTGTCGTGTATCGGCCCCATCGGCTACGGCGGCTATGGTTCGTCGGTGTGGGCTTCCGGCGCGCCGGCCTGTCCATCATCGCGCCCGGGATCACGGAGGCCGGAGGAACATCCCCGGGCATGGCCATGTCAAGTCCGTGCCCTTGCAGCATGTCCGGGCGGGCCAGAACCCTGCATCGGGAGGCGCCTCCAGGCCGTGCGTTGGCGCACGCAGCTTCGGAGATCTCCGCCCCAAGCTCAAGGGTCGCATCTCGCATCTATCTGAACGCGGTCAGTCCGCGTCCACACGCCCCTATGCGGATCGCCACGCCGCATGCGCACCCGCCAGATAGGCCTCGGTCTGCATCTCGTGCAGTCTGGAGACCGTGCGCTTGAAGGCGAACGCGGCTTCGCCATCGGGGTAGAGCGCATCCGGAGGGACATCGGCCGAGATGACGAGGCTCACCCGGTGGTCGTAGAAGGTATCGATCAGGGTGACGAACCGTCTGGCCTCGTCGGCCCGGGCAGCGGCAAGGTGGGGCACCTCGGCGATCACCACGGTGTGGAAAGCGCGCGCGATGGCCAGATAGTCCGCCGCCCCGAGCGGGCGGCCCCACAGCTCCACGAAGGTGAACGCCGCCACGCCGCGTGCGGCGCGCGGTACCCGAAGCGTGCGCCCCCGGACCTCGAGCCGGACCACATGCGGTAGCGCACCCTCGGTCAATACGCCGAACGCCGCCTCCAGCGCGGCCTCGGCCGCCTCGCCCAGCGGGGTGTGGTAGAGCTTGAGCCTGCCGATCCTCGCGCGCCGGTGGTCGATCCGCCCATCGAGCGCATGCAGGTCGAGACGCGCCAGGATCAGTGCGATGAACGGCGTTAAGCGGTCGCGCTGCAGGCCGTCGCTGTAGAGTTCCGTCGGTGGGACGTTGCTGGTCGCCACCACCACGACCCCGCGGTCGAACAGTGCCGCGAACAGGCGGCCCAGGATCATCGCATCGGCGATGTTCTCGACCTGAAACTCATCGAAGCAGAGCAACCAGGCGCGCCCGGCGATCTCCGCGGCGACGCGCCGGAGCGGGTCGCGTTCGCGCGCGCCGCGCAGCGCGTGCAGCCGGTCGTGAATCTCGAGCATGAAGGGGTGGAAATGGATACGCCGCTTGGCCGCCAGCGGCACGGTTTCAAAGAACAGGTCCATCAGCATGGTCTTGCCGCGGCCCACCCCGCCGAAGAGGTAGAGCCCCTGGGGCGGATCCTCGCGGCGGCGCCCGACGCCGAGCCGGTTCCGCCAGCCCGACCGGCCGGCCTCGGGACGGTAGCCGATCAACGCGTTGAACAGGCTCTGCAGCTTTTCCGCTGCCAGCGCCTGATCGGGGTCCGGTCTCAACGCGCCGGTGCGAACGCGGGCGCGCCACACCGCGAGCGGGCCTTCGCTCATCCGACTGCCGGGGTCGTTGAAGGGCGGCGGCCGGTCCCGGCGTCCGATCCGCGGCTTCGATCAGTACGGTTTCCGGCCGCCGCGCGCATCGTGGTCCGTCTCACGCACGCTCTGCGGCGGTGCGTGCCTCGCCCAGAGTGACCAGGGCGATCCCGGAGGTGACGACCGCCAGCCCCGCAAGGTGCGTCGGCGTCAGCGGCTCGCCGAACAGCAGGCTGGACGTGACCGTGATGCCGACCGGGACCCCCAGGAACCCGATCGAGGCGGTGATCGCCGGCAGGTAGCGCATAGTCGTGGTCAACGCCCAGAACGTCACCGAGGTCCCGAGCGGGCCGACCAGCGCGATCAGGGCGATATTCTCGCCGGTCCATTCCACCGACCGGCCGCCCTCCAACGCCGCGGCGGCGACCAGGACCGTCGCTGCCGCGGCCAGCAACTGCCAGGGCGCGAGCTGCAGCGTGGTCAGGCGGTAGGTCCGGGTACGCAGGTAGAGGATGCAGCCCGACCAAGTGAACGCTGCGAACAACAACATGGCGTTGCCGATAAGGACGTCGCGGTCCGTCCAATCGAAGCCCAGGGGGTTGAACAGGATAGCAAGCCCGGCGATGCCGACCGCCAGGCCCGCCGCCTTGGCAGTGCTCAGGCGCTCGCCGAGGAGCAGGACCGCAAACGGCGTCACCCAGAGCGGCGTGGAATAGCCCAGGAGCGCCGCTCTGGCGGATCCGACGCTGACCATGCCGAGATGCGACAGACTCATGAACACGCCCATCATGAACACGCCCAGGGCAAGGATGATCGGCACGTCCTGGCGCGCCGGCATGCGCAGCCGCCCCAGAAGAGCGAGCAGGACGAACAGGAAAACCGATGCGCTTACAAGCCGCGCGACGCCGAACCACAGCGGCGGCATCGCATGCACGCCGATGCGCGCCAAAGGCCACACCAGGCCATGGCCGCCGATGGTCAGCGCGAGTGCCGCGAAACCCCATGCCGGTCTTACGTCGGACGATGCGATCTGACCGCTCCGAGGTCGCGCTCAGCGCCGGGCGAGCATGCCCTGCTTGATCTCGCCGATCGCCTTGGCCGGGTTCAGGCCCTTCGGGCAGGTCTGGGTGCAGTTCATGATCGTGTGACAGCGGTAGAGCCGGAACGGGTCCTCCAGGGCGTCCAGCCGCTCGCCGGTCCGCTCGTCGCGCGAATCGACGATCCAGCGCCGCGCCTGGAGCAGAACCGCCGGGCCGAGATAGCGATCGCCGTTCCACCAGTAGCTCGGACAGCTCGTCGTACAACAGAAGCAGAGGATGCATTCCCACAGCCCGTCGAGCTTCTCGCGCTCCTCGGGGGCCTGCAGGCGCTCCCCGTCGGGCGGCGGGGTGTCGGCCTGCAGCCAGGGCTCGATCGCGGCGTATTGCGCATAAACGGTCGTCAGGTCGGGCACCAGATCCTTGATCACCGGCAGATGGGGCAACGGGTAGATCTTCACATCGCCCTTGATGTCGTCGAGATATTTGGTGCACGCCAGCGTGTTGGTGCCGTCGATGTTCATCGCGCAACTGCCGCATACGCCCTCGCGGCAGGATCGGCGGAAAGTCAGCGTCGAATCGACCTCGTTCTTGATCTTGATCACCGCGTCCAGCACCATCGGGCCGCAGGCGTCCAGGTCGATGGTGTAGCTGTCCAGTCGCGGCGTCTGCCCGGAATCGGGGTCGTAGCGGTAGATCCTGAACGTCCGTGCGCGCTTGGCGCCGGCCGGTGCAGGGTGGGTCGCCCCGGTGCGGATCCTGGAATTCCTGGGCAGTCTCAATGCGACCATCGGTGCTTTCCGGCTCAATAGACCCGCTGCTTGGGCGGGATCGCCTGGACTTCGTTGCTCATGGTGTTGGTATGGACCGGCCGGTAGTCGATCCGTGAGGTGCCGTCCTCGGCGAGCCAGACCAGAGTGTGTTTCATCCAGTTCTCGTCGTCGCGTTCGGGGAAGTCCTCGCGCGCGTGCCCGCCGCGGCTTTCCTCGCGGTTGAGCGCGGAATCCATGCTCACCACCGACTGGGCGAGCAGGTTGTCGAACTCCAGCGCCTCTACCAGGTCGGAGTTCCAGATCATCGAGCGGTCGGAGACGGAAATGTCCTCCCGCCCGGTCCACAGCGCGCCAAGCCTGGCCTTACCCTCGGCAAGCACCTCGCCGGTGCGGAAGACCGCGCAATGGCTCTGCATGATCTGTTGCATCTCCAGCCGCAGCGCCGCGCACGGCGTGCCTCCCCTGGCGTGGCGGCGCCCGTCCAGCCGGTCGAGCGCGCTCTGGCCCGCATCGGCCGGCAGCGGCGGCTGGTTGGCGCCGGGCTCGATGCTCTCCGCGCAGCGGTCCGCCGCCGC
>CAYFYS010000235.1:0-4414 GCA_964347365.1 uncultured Rhodospirillaceae bacterium
CCACAGCGCCTCGCCGGTGGTGATGGTGCCCATCATCACGTCCGAATGCCCGACGATGTACTTCGTCGCGGCCTGGACGGAGACATCGACACCGTGCTCGAAGGGCTTGAAAAGCAGCCCCGCCCCCCAGGTGTTGTCCATCACCACCGCCGCGCCGGCGTCATGTGCCGCTGCGGCGATCGCCGGTATGTCCTGGACCTCGAACGTCAACGAGCCTGGCGATTCGACATAGACCACCTTGGTCTCCGGCCGGATCAGGGCGGCGATCCCGGCACCGATGCAGGGGTCGTAATAGGTCGTCTGGACGGAGAACCGGCCGAGGAAGCGATCGCAGAACCGGCGCGCGGGACCATACGCCGAATCGACCATCAGGACGTGGTCGCCGGCCTCGACGAAGGCGAGGATCGCAGCGTTGATGGCGGCAAGCCCGGAGCCCATGCAGACCGCGCGCGCGCCGCCCTCGATCGCTGCGACCGCCTCTTCGAGCGCGGTGTGGGTCGGCGTCCCATGCCGTCCGTAGGTGTAAACGCCGGGCTCGAAGCGGCTGTCGCGGGCAGCGCGAAGCGCAGCGACGCTCTCGTGGGTGATCGTCGAGGCGTGATAAACTGGCGGGTTGACGATGCCGTGATTGGCCGCCGGGTCGCGGCCGATCGTCGCCAGGGTTGTATCTTCCTTCATGGCGCCGGCTCGATCGGCGTGTCGTCTCGCGCTCCCCATTCTGACCACGAGCCGTCATAGACCGCCACCCGGTCGTGGCCCAGAAGATGCAGCCCGAAGGCCAGCATGCAGGCCGTCACGCCCGAACCGCATGTCGTCACGACCGGCCTGGCGAAATCGATGCCGGCGGCTTCGAACAGGCGGCACAGGGTCGGGGCGGGGCGCATCGTCCCCGTCCGGGGATCGATCAGCGCATCGTAGGGGAGGTTCGCGCTCCCCGGGATGTGGCCGGCGCGGCATTGCGGCCGCGGTTCGGGCTCGGTGCCCGCGAACCGGCCGGGTGAACGGGCATCGAGGATCTGTTCGTCCGGCGTCTCGAGCAGGCGCGCAACCTGTTCGAGGCTGCGTACCATGTGCGGCCGCCGTCCGGCCGTGAATGCCGCCGGCGCGCCGGCCTCCGCGCCGAATCCGCGCTCGACCGGCCGATCCTCCGCGGTCCATTTGGCAAACCCGCCATCGAGGATCGAGACCGAATCGTGGCCGAAATGGCGGAGCATCCACCACACCCGGCCAACGGTCATCATGCCGGTCCGGTCATAAACCACCACGCGCGTGCCCGCGCCGATTCCCAGACGCGCCATATGGACCTCGAAATCCGCCGCGCTCGGCAGCATGTGCGGGCGCGGATCGTCCGGATCGGCGATCGCATCGATGTCCCAGTACCGCGCGCCCGGGATATGGGCGGCCTCGAACTCCGCCCACCCCGACCGGTCGACGCCGGGCAGAAACCACGTCGCATCGACGACGCGGATCGCCTGCTCGTTCAGCCGGGCGGCCAGCCATTTCGTACTGACCAGCGCATCCGGATCGACAAATTCCGACACCGTTCCCCCCCCCTGTCCTCGGGTCCGTCCTGTGCCGGCTAACCTTGCATTTCCGGCCGACGGCGTCCAGGCACGCACCGCCAGACGCCGAACGACCGAGCGCCTATCCCGTCCAGTAGGGGCCGGCTGCGCCGATGACCGCATTGATCAGGCCGAGCACAAGATTGGTGGCGACGATCACGCGGATCCGGTCGAGCGCCCCGGCGGCTGCCGGCGCCTCGCCCGCGCGGAGCGCGTCTCGGAACCGCCGATAGGGGACGAACCACAGATGCAGGAAGACCAGAACCATGATCCAGCCGATCCCGTGCATCAGATGCAGGTGGAACGGCAGCGCCGTGAACCCGCCGTGCCGGAAGAAGATCAGCCACAGGCCGGTGGTCGGCAAGACGATGACCGCCGCCCACACCCAGACGAAGAAGCGCTGGAAGACGCGCTGCCACAGCGCCAGGCGCTGCGCCGGCTCGAGCGGCCCGGCGGAGGGGCGCAACACCATCAGTGCGAACGCCATGCCGCCGACCCAGACGCGGGCGGCCAGGACGCGGAGCGCGCGCATCACGTCCGGCATGGCGGCGTCCTTCCGGCGACCTCGCCCGGGCGAGGCTTGATCGCCCAGGGGACGTAATCTAGGTTGCGCCGCATTCCGAACAAGGCTGGGCGGTCGTCTTTCATGAAGTTCACCGGCACCGATAGCTATATCGCCACCGAGGACCTTATGACGGCGGTCAACGCCGCCATCACGCTCGAGCGGCCGCTGCTCGTCAAGGGGGAGCCGGGGACGGGCAAGACGCTGCTTGCCCGCGAGGTCGCCGATTCTCTGGGCCGGCCGTTCTTCGAATGGCACATCAAGTCGACCACCAAGGCCCAGCACGGCCTGTACGAATACGACGCCGTCTCGCGCCTGCGCGATTCCCAGCTCGGCGAGGAGCAGGTCAGGGATATCCACAACTACATCAAGCGCGGCATGCTATGGGAATCATTCACCGCGCCAAGCCCGGCGGTGCTGCTGATTGACGAGATCGACAAGGCCGATATCGAGTTCCCCAACGATCTGCTCCGGGAGCTCGA
Source organism: uncultured Rhodospirillaceae bacterium (assembly GCA_964347365.1). Taxonomy (GTDB): domain Bacteria; phylum Pseudomonadota; class Alphaproteobacteria; order MPNO01; family MPNO01; genus CAYFYS01. The sequence continues at coordinate 2,607 of CAYFYS010000235.1, forward strand.
CCGGATGGAGTTCTACGTCTACGAGACCCGGGAGACGATCAGGGCCTGGCACCGCCCGGCCGTAATCATCACCTCCAACAACGAGAAGGAGCTGCCGGACGCCTTCCTCCGACGGTGCTTCTTCCACTATATCCGGTTTCCCGATGCCCAGACGATGGAACGGATCGTCGGCGTCCATTTCCCCGACATCAAGAAGACGCTCCTGAAGGAGGCGCTCGATGCCTTCTTCGCGATCCGCGAGGTCAACGGGCTGAAGAAGAAGCCCTCGACCTCGGAGTTGCTCGACTGGATCAGGCTCCTCCTGGCCGAGGACATGTCGCCGGAGGATCTGCGCGCGGATTCGACCAAGGCGATCCCCAAGCTCCACGGCGCGCTGCTGAAGAACGAACAGGACGTCCACATGTTCGAACGGCTTGCCTTCCTGTCCCGGCGCCCGGGCGCCTAGGGCGGGCGGCCCCGGCGGTGTTCGTCGATTTCTTCCTCGACCTGCGTGCCGCCCGGGTGCCGGTCACCATCCGCGAGTATCTGATGATGCTCGAAGCCCTGTCCAAGGGGGCGTGCGGGCGCAACGTCGATGGCTTCTACTATCTCGCGCGCGCGGCGATGGTGAAGGACGAGAAGTTTTTCGACGTCTACGACAAGGTGTTCGAGAACTTCTTCAAGGGCGCGATGCACCAGACTGAGGACGTCTTCTCCAAAGTCGTGCCCGAGGATTGGCTACGCGCAATGGCGGAGCGGCTGTTCGATGCCCGGGAACTGGCCAGGCTCGAGGCGATGGGCTTCCAGGAGCTGATGGAAGAGCTCGCCAAGCGGATGCAGGAACAGGAGCGCCGCCATGAGGGCGGCCACCGCTGGATCGGCACCGGCGGGACCTCGCCGTTCGGCAATTCGGGCCGCAATCCGGCCGGGGTACGCATCGGCGGCGAGGGCGGCGGCAAGAGCGCGACCAAGATCTGGCAGAAGCGCAGCTTCCGGGGCCTGTCCGGCACCGCGGAGATCGGCACGCGCAACATCAAGATCGCCTTGCGGCGCTTGCGGAAGTTCGTCCGTGACGGCGCCGAGGACGAGTTCGATCTCCACGGCACGATCAGGGCGACGGCCGACAACGCTGGCTGGCTCGACATCAGGATGCAGGCCGAGCGCAAGAACCGTGTCAAGGTGCTGATCTTCTTCGACATCGGCGGCTCGATGGACAGCTTTGTCCGGATTTCCGAGGAGCTGTTCGCGGCCTCGCGCAGCGAGCTGAAGCATCTGGAGTACTTCTACTTCCACAACTTCATCTACGAACGGGTGTGGCGCGAGAACCGGCGCGGATACGACGAATGGATCCCGACCTGGGAGGTCCTGAACACCTACGGGCCGGACTACAAGGTCATCTTCGTCGGCGATGCCACCATGAGCCCGTTCGAGATCACCGAGGTTGGCGGCTCGATCGAGCACTGGAACGACGAGCCGGGCGAGGTGTGGCTGCGCCGGATGCTGGCCTGCTACCCCGATGCGGTGTGGCTCAACCCGACTCCGGTCCACCGCTGGATGTCGACGCCTTCACTGCGCCTGACCCACCAAATCATGGCCGCGCGCATGTACCCGCTGACGCTGGAGGGTCTGGACACCGCCATGGCTGTGCTGCGCAAGGGCGCTCCCGCGCTGTCCAGACATTAGGGCTTCCTCGGGCCGTCGCGTCCCGCTCAGGACGGCCTGCCCGGGTTGCGGTGGCCGCACGCTTCGCAGGTCCGCGCCGCGGCGGTGCCGTAATAACCCTCGAAGACCGGCGGCAGGTCCTTGACGATGTCGGTGAGCTGGAAGGC
>CAYFYS010000236.1:0-4409 GCA_964347365.1 uncultured Rhodospirillaceae bacterium
ACGATCACGCGCCGATCCACAGGCGCCCCGACATGCCCGACGGCGCAACCAGGAGTTTCGGGACCAGCCATTGGGGCGCGTTTACCGCCGAGGTGCACGAGGGCCGGCTGGTCGGCATCACCCCGTTCACGCGCGACCCGCACCCGGCGCCGCTGCTGCACACCCTGCCGAGCGCGGTTCATGCGAAATGCCGGATCGAGCGGCCGATGGTCCGCAAGGGCTGGCTCGACGCGGGGCCCGGCGGCGACGGCGCGGCCCGGGGAGCCGAGCCCTTCGTCGCGCTCGACTGGGACGAGGCCCTGGATCTGGTCGCCGCCGAACTGGCCCGGGTCAGGGACACCCATGGCAACGAGGCGATCTATGCCAGCTCCGGCTGGGGCAGCGCCGGCTGTTTCCACCAGGCCCGCAGCCAGCTTACGCGCTTTCTCAACCTGTATGGCGGCTTCGTCGATCAGGTGACCAACTACAGCTTCGGCGCGGCGATGGTGATCGTGCCGCGCATCCTGGGCACGATGTCCCCGGTCGTCGGCCCGGTCAACGCTTGGCCGACCATCGTGGACAACACCGAGCTCATGGTCCTGTTCGGCGGCATGGCACCCAAGAACAGCCAGGTCAACCAGAACGGGGTCGGAGTCCACGATCTCGCGGACTGGCATGCCAGGGCGCGCGCGGCCGGGACGCGCTATGTCTGCATCAGCCCGATGCGCGACGACACCGCCGCGCGCCTGGATGCGGAGTGGATCCCCATCCGGCCCAACACCGATACCGCGCTGATGATGGGGCTGGCCCATACGCTGATGGTCGAGGATCTGCACGACCGGGCGTTTCTCGAACGCTGCTGCACCGGTTTCGCACGGCTGGAGTCCTACCTGAACGGCGCCGCCGACGGCCAGCCGAAGGATGCCGACTGGGCGGCGCGGATCACCGAAATCCCGGCCGAGACCATCCGCGGTCTGGCCCGCCGCATGCAGGCCGCACGCACCCTGATCGGGGTGTCCTGGTCGATCCAGCGGGCCGATCACGGCGAACAGCCCTACTGGATGACCATCGCCCTGGCCGCGATGCTGGGCCAGATCGGCCTGCCGGGCGGCGGGTTCGGCTTCGGGTACGGCGCGATGCACGGCATCGGCGGTGCGCGCCGCCCGGTCGCACCGCCCAGCCTGCCGGTCGGCGCGAACCCGGTGGCAGGGTGGATCCCGGTCGCACGGCTTGCCGACATGCTGCTCGATCCGGGCGGGTCGTACAGCTTCAACGGCCAGATGCGGACCTATCCCGACATTCGGCTGGTCTACTGGTGCGGCGGTAACCCGTTCCACAAGCAACAGGATCTCAACCGGCTGCTGCGTGGCTGGGCCAGGCCGGAGACCATCATCATCCACGAGCCCTGGTGGACCCCCGCCGCGCGGCGTGCGGACATCGTGCTGCCATGCACCACGACGCTGGAGCGCAACGACATCGCGGCCTCGAACTTCGACAGGTTCCTGCTGGCCAGCCAGCAGGCGATCGCGCCGGTGGGCGAAGCGCGCAACGAATACGACATCTATTCCGATCTCGCCGGCCGGCTGGGTTTCAGCGAGGCGTTTACGGAGGGCCGCCGGGAGATGGACTGGCTGCGCCATCTCTATGACGTCTTTCGACAGCGCGCCTCGGGCGCCGGCGTCGAGATGCCGGGCTTCGAAGGGTTCTGGGAGACCGGCTTCATCGAGTTGCCGACGCCGCGAGATCCGCCGATCCCGTTCGCCGATTTCCGCAACAACCCGGTCGCGGCACCGCTCAAGACGCCTTCGGGAAAGATCGAGATCTATTCGGAGACCATCGCCGGGTTCGGCTACGACGACTGTCCCGGCCACCCGGTCTGGCTCGAACCGGCCGAGTGGCTGGGCGGCGCGGCCGCCGAACGCCACCGGCTGCACATGATCTCCAACCAGCCGCGCGCGCGGCTGCACAGCCAGCTCGATTGCGGTGATGTCAGCCGCGCGGGCAAGGTCGCCGGACGGGAGCCTGTGCGGATGAACCCGGAGGACGCCGCCGCGCGCGGCATCGCCGACGGCGACGTCGTGCGCGTGTTCAACGACCGCGGCCAATGTCTGGCCGGGGCGGTGATCACCGATGCGCTGCGCCCCGGCGTCGTCGAGCTTGCGACGGGCGCCTGGTATGATCCGCTGGATGCGGGCGAGCCGGGCAGCCTTGACAAGCACGGCAACCCCAACGTTCTCACCCTGGATAAGCCGACATCGCAGCTCACGCAGTGCTGCGCCGCCCAGACGGCGCTGGTCGAGGTCGAGCGTTACCGCGACACCGCGCCGGAAATCACCGCCTTCGACCCGCCGACGATCCTCTGAGGCCGCGTGCGCGTCCTGCTGGTCTTCGCCCATCCGCTGGGCGACAGCCTGAACGGCGCGATCCGTGACCGGGCGGTCGCGGCGCTGGAGCGCGGCGGGCACGAGGTGGATCTGTTCGACCTCTACGCCGAGGGGTTCGAGCCCGTGCTCAGCGCGGCCGAGCGCCGCGCCTATTTCGATGTCGCGGCCAACCGCGCCCGCAATGCCGCTGTGGTGGAACGCCTGTTCGCCGCCCGGGGCCTGGTCTTCGTCTTCCCCACCTGGACGCTCGGCCCGCCGGCGATCCTGAAGGGCTTCTTCGACCGGGTGATGGTCCCGGGCGTGTCGTTCCGGCTGGGCCCGGACGGCGGGCTGCATCCCAATCTCGGCCACATCACACGGCTTGCCGCGATCGTCACCTACGGCCGGGCGCGGCCCATCCTGTGGTGGTTCGGCGATCCGCCGCGCAAGATGTTCACCCGTTACATGAAGTGGTTTCTCGCCCGCGGCGCGCGGGCGCGCTATCTCGGCCTCTACGGCCTCCACCGGCCGCGCGAGGCGCGAATCGCCCGGTTCTTTCGTCGTATCGAGCGCGAGCTGGCGCGGTTCTGAACGCCCGCGACGGCAAAAGGGACCGGGCGTTCAAATCCGGGTGGACAGCCATATCGCAAGCCGGGACCCTGCCTTGACCGCGCCGGTCAGGAGTCCGTAGGCCGGGGCCTCGCGCGCCTCATGCGCGAGCGCCGTCTCGCGGTGGGCGATTTCGTCCGCGCGGAAGGCCTCGATAGTCGCGCGCAGCTCCGCCTCGTCCTCGCCCAGCCGGGCGGCCTGTCCGGCGTAGTGTTCATCGATCACGTCCTCGACGGCGAGCGTGCAGGCCATGGCTGCGCGCTCCCCCAGCAACCCGGTTGCCGCGCCCAGCGCATAGCCGGCCACGTGCCACAACGGCAACAGCGCCGTCGGGCGCACGCCGCGCGCGCCGACGAGCCGGTCGAAAACCTCGAGGTGCTCCGCCTCCTTGGTCGCCATCTCGGCCACCGCGTCGGCCGCGGGACCCGCGCCCAGAACCGCGCGCTGGCCGGCGTAGATGCGGACCGCGCCATATTCGCCGGCATGGTCGACGCGGATCATCCGCGCCAGAATCTCGTGCCGCGACGGATCGCCGGGCAGCCGGTCCTCGGCCGTCTGCGTCGGTCCCGCCCGGCCGCGGTCGTTCGTCACGCCCTGCGCCCCATCCGCAACGTCGCGGTCGCGCCGAGGACGGCCAGCACGGCCGAGACGATGAAATTATAGCCAGCCAGCGAGACGCCGAACAGCGACCAGGGAATCTCGTCGCAGCGCACGACGGGGGCCGCTTCCAGGATCCGCCTGAGGTCCTCGACCGTCCGGGCCTCCAGACCGACGCCTGAACAGGACCCGGGGCCTGCGAACCAGCCCTGCTCAACGCCGGCGTGGTAGAAGGCGATGCAGCCTCCCCCTGTGAAGGCGGCCGTGCAGAGCGCCGTAAGAAGCCGCCGCGCTGCCAGCCCGCGCAGGGCCACGAGCCCGGCCAGCGACAGGACGATGGCGGCCGCATAGGCCCAGCGCTGGTAGAGGCAGAGTTCGCACGGCGCGAGCCCGCCCCAGTACTGCGAGGCCAGCGCCGCGCCGAGGACGGCGGTGCTGGCCACCAGGATGGCGAGCAATGCGTTGGCGGCATCGAACAGCGGCGCGGACGTTCTCACAGGACGTATCTGGCAACGACGAAGCCGCCGAGCAAGAGCGCACACAAGGCGATCGTCGCCATGCCGAGGCGCCGTTCGATGAACGCGCGGATTGGCGGGCCGATCCAGTAGAGGAGGCCCGCGACCAGGAAGAAACGCAGCCCCCGGGCGGCGACCGAGGCGATGACGAAGACCGCCGGATCGAGCCTCGTGGCCCCGCTCAGGATGGTGATCACCTTGTAGGGGAAAGGCGTCAGGCCGGCGATGAACACCGCCCAGGCACCCCATTCGTTGTATGACGTGCGGAAGTCGTCGAACTTCGCGCCGTGGCCGTGGAGCTCGAGCACCGGCCGCGCCACGGTCTCGAACAGCAAAACGCCGATAG
>CAYFYS010000237.1:0-4392 GCA_964347365.1 uncultured Rhodospirillaceae bacterium
CATGACGCCGCGGGCTATGCCCGCCGCGCTGCTGGGCGTCGGCTCCGGCGGGATCGGCATCGAGTTTGCGAGCTTCTACCGCGACCTTGGCACCGAAGTCACGGTGGTCGAGATTCTGGAGCGCATCCTTCCGGTGGAGGACGAGGAGGTGTCCGCCTTCGCCCGCAAAGCCTTCGAAGGCCAGGGCATGACCTTTCACACCGGCGCGGCGCTCAAGGCACTGACGCTTGAAAGACAGGGTGCGCGCGCGATCCTTGAGACTGCCGACGGCACGGTGGAGATCGCCGCCGAACGGGCAATTCTTGCCGTCGGCATCACCGGCAATGTCGAGGATATCGGCCTGGAAGGCTCCGACGTGGTGGTCGATCGCGGCCACGTGCTGGTCGATCAGTGGCTGCGCACCGGTGAAGACGGCGTCTACGGGATCGGCGATCTGGTCGGTCCGCCCTGGCTCGCTCACAAAGCGAGCCACGAAGGCGTGGTCTGCATCGAGAAGATCGCCGGGCTGGACCCCCGTGCGCTTGATGTCTCGCGCATCCCCGGCTGCACCTATTGCCGCCCGCAGGTGGCCAGCATCGGTTTGACAGAGGCACAGGCGCGTGCGGCAGGCCACGCGGTCAAAATCGGCCGTTTTCCCTATCGCGGCAACGGCAAGGCAATCGCCATGGGCGACGACCAGGGGCTGGTCAAGACGGTTTTCGATGAGACGACGGGCGCGCTGTTGGGTGCGCATCTGATCGGGCCGGAGGTGACCGAGCTGATCCAGGGTTTCGTCATCGCCAAGACGCTGGAGACCACCGAAGCGGAGCTCATGGCAACGATATTTCCACACCCGACATTGTCGGAGGCCATGCACGAGTCGGTCCTTGACGCTTACGGCCGGGCCCTCCACTTCTAGCCCATGGCAGAGCCAGCGCCGCGGCGGACCCGCCACCCCGAGAAGGCCGCACGGCCGGACAATCCGATCCAGCGCAAGCCGTCCTGGATCAGGGTGAAGGCGCCGACGTCGCCGGAATACGACCAGACCCGCCGCCTCATGCGCGCGCTGGGTCTGACGACCGTCTGCGAGGAGGCCGCGTGCCCGAATATCGGCGAATGCTGGGCCGAGCGCCACGCGACGATGATGATCCTCGGCAGCGTCTGCACCCGGGCGTGTGCGTTCTGCAACATCGCCACGGGATTGCCCGACAGGGTGGACCCACGCGAGCCGGCCCGCGTTGCCGAAGCGACCGCAAGACTCGGGCTGAAGCATGTGGTGATTACTTCCGTCGCCCGGGACGATCTGCCGGATGGCGGTGCAGGGCATTTCGCAGCGGTCATCCGCGGGATACGCGCCGCGGCACCGGAGACGACCATCGAGGTTCTGACCCCGGATTTCCTGCGCAAAGAAGGCGCCCTTGAGATCGTCGTCGAGGCCAGGCCGGACGTGTTCAACCACAACCTCGAGACGGTCCCCCGGCTATACGCCGAGGTCCGGCCCGGGGCGCGATACTTCCATTCCCTGCGGCTGCTCGATACGGTCAAGAGGCTCGCTGCGGACATCTTCACCAAGTCCGGGCTGATGGTCGGGCTGGGCGAGACGAGACAGGAGGTTCATCAGGTCATGGACGACCTGCGCGCGGCCGATGTCGATTTCCTGACCGTCGGGCAGTACCTTCAGCCGACTCCCAAACACCATCGGATCGATCGCTTCTGGACACCTGAGGAGTTTGCGACCCTGGAGAAGATGGCGACCGGGAAGGGGTTTCTGATGGTCTCGGCGAGTCCGCTCACCCGTTCGTCCTATCATGCGGATCGTCATTTTGCCGCGCTTCGCCGGGCGGGCGGGCACGGGACCGAGGCGGAAAGGGTGTGATGCCCACGCATGCCGAGGAACGCCTGCTTCGCTACCGGCCCGATCAGCTCTTCGACCTGGTCGCAGACGTCGAACGCTATCCCGAGTTCCTGCCCTGGTGCGCCAGCGTGCGCGTAATCCAGCGCGAGGATTCGGTGATCCTCGCCGACATGCTGGTCGGCTTCAAGATGGTGCGCGAACGCTTCACCTCGCGGGTAAGCCTGGACCCGCCCCACCGCATCGATGTCGTCTACCTCCACGGCCCCTTCCGCCACCTCAACAATCATTGGATCTTCAAACCGCGGGACGGCGGCTGTCTGATCGATTTCCACATCGATTTCGAGTTTCGCTCGCGCATCCTGCGCGCCATGATGGGCCCGCTGTTCAACGAGGCCGTCCGCCGGATGGTGGCCGCTTTCGAGACCCGTGCGGGCACGCTCTACGGTACGCCGGGCCGCGATGCGCCACCGGTCTGCACACGTTCGCGTGCGTTTCAGAAATAGATACGTCCTTCGATCAGGTCGAGCCGATCCGGGTACGGTAATGGCTCCGGCACGCGCCCCGCGCCGATCGCTGCCAGCACCGCATCCAGACCGTCCCCTCCGCGATCTTCGGTGATTCGTTCGGTGACGGACGGCGGGGGCCGGGCAAGCAGGCCGCGTTCGACCAGGCTCGCCAGCAGTCTTTGCCGCGCAGCGCGCAGGCCCGGACCGCGACCCTTGTAAGGCGCATAAAGCCCCTCGGACTTGAGTATGGAGGCAGGACAGACCTCTGCGACAGTGATCCTGCCATCCGCCGGGCGCTGCATCGGTACGATTCGCGCCCGCCCGGAGTCGAGCAGCGGCAGCAGGACATCGGCCATGCCGGCGTGGGTCTGCCGGTACAGCCGAAGGTTGTAGACGCAGAACGGCACACGCGCTGCAACGTCGGTGCGTCGTTTGATTTCGCGATTACTGGCACGACGCCGGCAGTCCTCGCGCAGGGCTTCCGGGCTCGGGTAGCGCCGGGCGAGATCGTGCAGGAACGCCGCCCAGCCCGGGGCGTCGATGAACGTCTCGGGCAAGCTGAACGGAAAATCGAGCCCGGCCACGGCATGCCGTGCGTTCAGCAGGAAGCCGACGAGAGCGGCGAGCGCGGCGGTCTTGTCGGCCGCCCCGCCGGGAAGTTCGGTCACCGGCACGCAGTCTTCCAGAACCAGACAACCATGGCGCTGCGCGCCCTCAGCCACCCAGATCGTCCGACCGGCATCACGCGCGCCGGAAAAATCGACGCCGATCAGCCGTTTCCGTCGCGCCATCGGGCGAGGTCTTCAATCAGTCCGAGCGCGGCCATGACCGAGGCCTCGCGGATCGTTGCGCGATCGCCAGGGAAGACATGCCGTTGGTGAACCGTGGCGAAGCCACGCCGCGACGCAGCCAGGTGCACCAAGCCCACAGGTTTGCATACGGTGCCGCCACCGGGCCCGGCAACTCCGGTGATCGCCGCGGCGATATCTGCATCGCTGTTTGCAAGCCCACCCTCGGCCATCGCGCGCGCGACCGGCTCGGAAACCGCGCCGTGGGCTTCGATCAAGGCCATCGGCACGCCGACCTGCTGGTTCTTGGCCTGGTTGCTGTAGGTGACGAAACCGCGCTCCAAGACATCCGAAGAGCCCGCCACCGCCGTCAACGCGGCCGCCAGAAGACCTCCGGTACACGATTCGACGCAGGCTGCGGTCAATCCTGCCGTCCTGCAGGTTTCCAGCACGGCCGCGGCGCGTGTCTGAATCCCTGGCTTCATCACCATTGACCCTCGACAAGCCGGAGCGTCACCGCAGTCACTGCCAGAGCGTATACCGCGGCCACGACGTCATCGGCCATCACGCCCAGCCCCGCGCCGACTTTGCGGTCGACAAGGTTGGCGGGGAACGGCTTCAGAATATCCATGACCCGGAACATTGCCAAGGCGAGCGCAAAGTGCCACAGCTCGGTCCGCACGACGGTGAGGCAGAGCAACTGCCCGGCTACCTCGTCGATGACGATCGCACCGGGATCCTTCAGCCCCGTCCGGGCGAGGACCGCCCGACTTGCCCACCAGCCGAGGAACGCAACGAGCAGGCTTGCCGCGATCACGCCGCGCCAGCCGAACGCTTCCAGGATCAGCCAGCCCAACGGCAGCGCGGCCAGCGAACCCCAAGTTCCCGGCGCCCTGGGCAGCAGCCCGGTGCCACCGAAGGTTGCGATGAACGTCGCACCGTCGCGCCACGGCGGCCAAAAGGGCGAAACGGGTTGCGCCCTGTCGCCCATCGCAGCTTAGTCGTCCAGTCGGACGGTGGCCATCGCCTGGACCGCGATCCCCTCGCCGCGGCCAGTGAAACCGAGCCGTTCGGTGGTGGTCGCCTTGATGCTCACCCGGCCGGCGTCGATTTTCAGGATCCCCGCCAACCGGGCGATCATCGCCGTCCTGTGCGGTCCTATGCGCGGTGTTTCGCACATCATCGTCAGATCGACATTGACGATCCGTCCACCCGATTCGGCCACCAAAGCAACCGAGAGTCGCAGGAACATCTAGGATTCAGC
>CAYFYS010000238.1:0-4389 GCA_964347365.1 uncultured Rhodospirillaceae bacterium
GATCGGTCCGTACTCGGTTGCGGCCTTGATCGACGGGTTCTGGCTGCCGGACATGTGGCTGCGCGCGGTTCCGTGCTGCGATCGGTTTGCGAGGCAGGGCCGCGGGGACGGCCCCGGGAATGACCGAAAATGGATCAAGCGCGGCCGGGTTTCAACCCGGCACCCGCGCGCCCATCACGGGCCGGTTCGCCAAAGGGCTGCGCGCGGTGTGTTATGCTGGCCGCTATGGGACGTAGCGACGACCGCGGAAAGACCGCCCGGGATGCGCCAGCGATGGGCGCAGCCGACCGTCGCAGGCTCCGCGTTTTCCTGGAGATCGCTGCGCAGAGTCCGTTCCCGGGCGAGCGCGCGAACGCGCTGGCGGCCGCCAAGCGGCTCGCCGGCCGGCACGGGTTGTCGCTCCGGGAAGCGGTGCGCGGTCCCGAGGCGGCGCCTGATCCGCCGCCGCGCGAGACCGCGCGCAGATACACCGCACGCGAGATGGCCGATATCATCAACCTGTCCGAGGCCCGGCTGCGGGCGGACAAGGAGCGTTACGAACGCGCGCTGCGGGAGGCGGTCTCGCGCGGGCTCGATCGCAACGACGCAGCGCCGGGTGAGCGGAACGGCGCCAAGGGCCATGCCCGCCCACGCCGCAACCCGCGAAGGCGGGACTCGCACAGCTTCGCCCGGGTGCTGCTGAACGAGACCAGCCTGCCCCTCGGCGAGATCGTCACCCTGACCGGGCTCGACATTTACAAGATCGCCGGCATGAAGCTGAAGATGCGTCCGCTCGCCTGAGGCGCGCAGGCGTGCCGTCCCGAAACGCCCCGGATCCCGGACGCCCTCATCGACTGCGTTCGAAAAGCAAGGGGCCCGGGTTGTGACGATAGGTCGGACCGTCGGCGATCGCGGCCGCCAGAGAACGCATTTTCCAGCCGTCGCCAGGCGTGAAATCGAAGACCAGACCCTCGCGCAGCGGCCAGCGGGTTTCGGTAAGACGCCATCGCAGCGCGCCCCAGCGTTCGAGCGTGAAGGTGCGGCCGTGCATGCGCCCGGCGAGCGTGTCCGCACCGAGCGCGGACAGGACGATCGCGCCATATGCCGGGTGGCGGTAGGTCCCGGCGAAGGCGGCCGCGCTGCGGAAGGAGCGCCCCGCCAGCGCGCGGCGTCGGCGGCCGGTTTCCAGATCCCTGTCCACGCGCCGCCGGGCGCGGGCTTCCCTGCGCTCGGCGGCGCTGGGATAGCGCGCGATCCAGGAGATCGGCTGCACACCCAGATGACGGTCGAACGCCGCATAGGCGAGGATCGACGGCACGGGGTTGGCGCCCGACCGGTTGGTCAGCACGACGATCCCGAAGCCGGACTGCGGCAGGATCGCGATCAGCGCGGCATAGCCGTCGATCACGCCGGGGTGATAGGCGAGTTTCCGCCCGCGATAGCGCGTCAGATAGAATCCCATGCCGTAGCGTACCGGTGCGAGCTCGGGTGTTGAAACCGGCCCGAGAGCAACGCTCGCCGGCGTCCACATCGCCTCGACCGAGGCCGCTGACAGCACCCTGAGATCGCCGATGCGGCCGCGCCCGACCAGCATCGCAAGCCAGCGCGCGGCAGCATCGATATCGGCGTAAATCGCCGCCGCCGGCGCGATCGAATCGGTGTTCCGAACCGCGACCGCGATCCGCCCGTCCTCGCCGGGGAAGTAGCCCAGGGCGCGCTCCGCGCCAGCGGCGAGGAAGGCCCGATAGCCGATTCGGACCCGTTTTATCGCCAGCGGCCGCGTGAGGAACCGCCGTACAGATCGGGACCAAATCATCCCTGTTATCGCGTAGGCGACGCGCCCGGCGAGCGCCGGCAGCAGGTTGCTGTAGGCGAACGCATTGCCGGGCGCTGCGAAGCGGCGCAAATGCCGGATCCGGGACAGCAGCGTCTCGCCAGTGTGGGTGTCGAAATACCACAGCGCGTCATGGCGCGACAGGCCGCTGCGGTGGGAAACGAGATCGCGTACCGAAATCGGCCGGCCCGGCGGCCCCGAGGAGAACCGGAAACCGGCGATGTAACGCGCCGGGGCCGCGTCCCAGTCCAGGCGCCCCTCCTCGGCGAGCCGCCAGAGCAGCGCGACCGTGAACGACTTGCTGATCGATCCCAGCGCGAAGACCGTGCGCGGGGTCACCGGACGGCCGGCCTGCACGTCGCGCAGCCCGAAGACCGCCCGCCTGCCGATCGCCCCGTCCTCGAAGACGGCATAGGCAAGACCCGGCACCTCCCAACGCCGCATCGCCTCGACGACGAGCGCATCGGGCGGCGCGGAGGCGCCGGAAGCAGCCCCCGACAGCGGCACTGCGAACGCAAACGTTGCGAGCCGCATCGCCAAGCGGCGGCCGCGCGCGCCGGCTGAGGGCCGGGTTCGTCCCACGCCCGGCGGGGCGGTGCAGGACCGTTACGATTTCGGCACGTAGAACTGCGTGCCGAACCAGCGCCAGCGCCCGCCGCCGGCAGGCATGGTACAGTTGATCCGGGTACGGCCCGCCGGAAAGGCCTCCGGAATCTGAACCCGGATCCGGTCCCGGCCGATGCGCCGCAGGCCGAGGCGGCCCTGGCCCGATGCGTAGCACGCGATCGCGCGCACGGACCTGCGCGCCGCGCCCCGTACGGTAAAGGCGAAGGCCGGCGGGTTGGCGCCCTTCACCAGCAGCCGGTCCGGCGGTGCGACATCGCTGGTCTCCAGCGGCAGAGCGTTGGCCGCCAACATGAAACGATTCTTGCTGCCATAGGTTTCGTTCATCGCAAAGCGCGGCAGGAAGTAACGGTCGGCGTCGCCATGGATCACGCCGGAATGCTGGCCGAACGCTGCGAGGTAGCCGGCCCGGACGACCACGCGCCGGACCTCGAGGCCGTATTCGCCGTAGGGGTAAGCGAACAACGCAGGTCGCATGCCGAGCTCGGCCTGGAACCTGTCATTTGATCTCGCGATCTCGGCGGCGTTCGTTGCCGCATCCAGATCAGGCATGTGCGGATGCGAGGCGGTGTGGCCGCCGATGCTCACCAGCGGATCGTCCGCAACCTCGCGTACCTGATCCCAGCTCATATAGGCGGGACGCCTGCCCTCGGTGGGGTCGGTCGCCATGAACAGCGTGAAGGGGAGCTTCGCTGCGCGCAGCCGAGGCCAAGCTTCGGTGGAGAACGACCGGAGGGCATCGTCGATGCTGATGCCGATCGTGCGGTCCGGCAGGGTGCGTTCCCCGTTGATCGCGGCCACGATCTCGGGCAAGGGCAGGACGTTGAACCCGCCGCCGGTCAGCACCGCGATATGCGCTTCGAGCTGCGCGATCGTGGTGTTGGTCGACGGATAGGCACTTTCACCGAAGCGGTGGTAGGTGAACACCACCGCAGAACCGCCGGCCCGGGCCGGAAGCGCGGCCGGCAGCGCCGCGAGCAGGCCGGCCGCGACCGCCGCCAGCCCGACCGCACAGAGCCGCGACGGGCGCGCAAACCGTCGCATCCGGACACGGGGCATCGAGCTCTCCTGAAAGCGTTGGGCCCGCGGCGAGTTTAGCTTGTGTTCCGGCGGGCTCAAGCCGATGCGATGGAGGAAGGCTTGCTCCGCGCGGCGATCCGAATAGATTGCCTCATATACCTGTCGTTGCGGAGGGTGTCCGGGTTGTCGGAGCCGGCTTACGGAACGGCGCTGCTGATCGCGGGCGCCCGCATTAGGCCCGCCGATTGCGCGGGCGCCGGCATCGCGGGCTTCGATCACCGGGCCTGCCCGATCCATGTTTTCGCCAACCCAGGCGCAAGGAAGTGCGATGAAACCACCGCCCTTCACCTACCACGATCCGCGCACCGTCCCCGACGTGCTGGAACTGCTGGCCGGGCTCGAAAACGCCAAGGTCCTGGCCGGCGGTCAGTCGCTGATGCCGATGCTCAACATGCGTTACGTGCTGCCCGACCACGTTATCGACCTCAACCGGGTGGCGGGCCTGTCGGGGATCGAGGCGCCCAACGGGGCGCTGAAGATCGGCGGTATGACACGCCAGCGCGACATCGAGTTCTCCGAGATCGTCGCCGCGCGCTGCCCGATCATGCGTGAGGCGATCCTTCAGGTCGGGCACCGCCAGACCCGCAACCGCGGCACGCTCGGCGGCAGCATGTCCCATCTGGACCCCTCGGCCGAGCTGCCGGCGGTCGCCATGGCGCTCGATGCGACCATTCATGTCAGCAGCAAAGCCCGCGCGCGCGACATCGCAATGGCCGATTTCCCCGCCGGCTACATGACGCCCGCAATCGAGCTCGACGAGCTGGTCACCGGCGTGACCTTCCCGCTATGGCCGAACGGCCACGGCCATGCCTTCATCGAGTTCGCCCGCCGCCACGGCGCTTTCGCCATCGTCTCGGCCGCGGCTCTCCTGC
>CAYFYS010000239.1:0-4380 GCA_964347365.1 uncultured Rhodospirillaceae bacterium
GTTTGCGATCGCCAACGTGCTGATCCGGGTGCTGGCGCGGACCGAGCCGACCAACCGGATCCTGTTCTACTACCACATCGGCGGGATAGCGGTCTTCGCCGGTCCGGCGGCCTGGACCTGGCGGACACCCGCAGGCGTGGAATGGGCGATGATGGCCGGGATCGGCGCGCTCACCACCGCGGGGATCTTCTGCTATCTGCGGGCGTTCTCGGTGGGCGAGGCCAACGCCGTCGGCCCGGCAGAAAACCTGCGGCTGATCTACGCGGCCGTGTTCGGTTATTTCCTGTTCGCCGAGATCCCCACGCTGTGGACCGGCGTCGGCGCGCTGATCATCGTCGCCAGCACCTATTACATCGCCCGTGCCGAGGCCAGGCGCTAGGCGGATCCGAAAACCCGGCTATAGTGGCCTTCGGGCCGCTAGGCGGAGAGCGGACCTGCGGGGAGGAACCACATGGCGAGGCTGGACGGACGGGTTGCGATCATCACCGGCGGCGGCCGGGGGATCGGTGCGACCTATTGCGCGGCGCTGGCTGCCGAAGGCGCCAAAGTCGTGGTCAGCGACATCGTCGACACCGCGCGCACGGTGGACGGCATCCGGCAGCGCGGCGGCGAGGCGATCGGGATGCGTTGCGACGTCACCGCACCCGACCAGATCCGGGCCATGGTCGCCGGCACGATCGAGGCCTATGGCAGGATCGATGTCCTGGTCAACAACGCCGCCCTGTTCGCCGACATCCGGGTGAAGCCGTTCTCGGAAATCGACGAGGCGGAATGGGACACCATGATGGCGATCAACACCCGCGGCGTGTTCAGCTGCGCCAAGGCGGTGGTGCCGGAGATGAAGAAGAACGGCTACGGCAAGATCGTCAACATCGCCTCCTCGACGGTGCACAAGGGGGTGCCGATGATGCTTCACTATGTCGCCTCCAAGGGGGCGGTAATCGCGTTCTCGCGCGCGCTCGCCCGGGAAGTCGGCGATGACGGGATTTGCGTGAACGCGCTCGCGCCCGGGCTTACGATCAGTGAGAAGGTGGCCGGGGACGACCAGTGGGCGCCGCTGCGCGCGCGCAACCTCGACAGCCGTGCGATCAAGCGCGAGGAAACGCCGGAAGACCTGATCGGCACCCTCGTCTTCCTGTGCTCCTCGGACAGCGATTTCGTCACCGGCCAGACAGTGGTCTGCGACGGCGGTTCGGCGATGCACTGACGAGGGTGGTCGGATGCGAATCGAACCCGTTCTCGAGCGTCTGGACACGGACTATCTGATCAGGATCCTGGTCGAGCTCGCCAGGGTTCCCGCCGACGTTCCGATGGGTGCGGAGGTCTTCATCGCGCCTGACGATCCCAAGCTCGTCCACTACGTCCAGGCCGTGCTGCGCCCGCATCTCGTTGCCATCGGCGCCTACGACCTGATTGATGTTCCGGGCAACCAGATCGTCGCCCGGCTCGGCCTGGGCCAGCGTGATGCGTGCCTGTTGGTCCAGGTCTACACCCCCGTCCAGCACCACAACCAGATGTCGGAGCCGTGGTCGGGCAAGATCGCCCGCGCCGCGCGATGGGGCCATGACGAGCCCTGCGTGTTCGGCCAGGGGGTCAGCCAGAACAAGGCCCACCAGGCGATCGTGCTGGCGATCCTGAAGCTGCTCATCGCGCAGCGGGTGGTGATCCCCGGAACGCTTTATGTTGCGATTAACAACGAAGGCCGCAGCAGCCACGCCTGTTCGGAGGCGATCCTGGCGGCGCTTCCGGTCAAACCGTCCTTTGCCGTCTTGATGACGAACACCGGCCGGCGCATATCCCTGGGCAATCGCGGCCGGGTGGACGTCAATGTCACCGTGCGCGGCAAGGCGGTCCATTCGAGCGTGCCCGGCACCGGTCTCAGCGCCATCGAGGGCGCCTATGAGGCGATGCGCCGCGTCAAGCGGATGGATCTGCCCGGCGGGCAGGCCGAAGTCGGTGGCCGGCACGCCATCCCCTATCAGGTGAGCTACCGGCCGCTCGCCCCCCACACCCTGCCCGATACCGCTTTCATGCGGATCGACCGGCGGCTCCTGCCGGGCGACGATCCGGTCGCGGCCACGCGGGAGATCCGCGAGGCGATCGGCGATCTGTCGCCTTACGAGGTCGCCGTCGCGCAGGGCAATCACATGCTGCCGGCGCTGGTCGATCCGAACCATCGCGGGGTCCGGATGCTCGCCCAGGCCCATGCGGCGGTCCACGGCGAGGCACCGGACACCTATTACGGCCAGGGCACGTTCGATGCCGGCGGGCCGTGCGCGGCCGGCGTGCCTGCGGTCATGTACGGCGTGGGCGGCGGCGCGGGCGTACTGGAGGACGATTTCGTGCCGCTCAGCCATCTCGACAGCGTGGCCCGGGTCCTCACCCGGACCATCCTCGCCTATCTCCAATAGCGACGGGACGGAAGGACATGACGGACACCGCACCCGTGCCGATGACGGCGAAGTTCGGCCTCAGCCTGTCCACCCGGGCGGTGCTGTTCGACTGGGGCACGCTCGACGATGTGCTCGACATGGCCCGGACCGCCGACGAATCGGGTCTGTTCGAGGGCGTGTGGGTGGGCGACAACCTGTTGTCCAAGCCGCGTATCGAGGCCGTTGTGACGCTGTCGGCGATGGCCGCGCAGACCCGGCGGGTGAGGCTGGGCACGGTGTGCCTGGCGAGCTTCCCGATGCGCGATCCGATCCTATTCGCGCTGCAATGGGCGAGCCTGGACGTGCTGTCGAAGGGGCGCACGATCCTTGCGGTATGCAATGGCGGCTCGATGCATGACGGGCCGCAATTCGCCCATGAGCTCGACGTGATGGGGATCAAATCGGGCGAGCGCGCCTTGCGGGTCGTCGAAGGCATCACCATCCTGCGCCGCCTGTGGCGCGAGGATACGGTAAGCCATTCCGGCCGGTTCCACCGCTTCGACGATGTCAACCTCCAACCCAAGCCGGTCCAGTCGCCGGTGCCGATCCTGATCGCAGTCAACCCCAAGGGCGAGGACGTCGACGATCAGACGCTGGAGCGCATCCTGCGACGCGTGGCCAGACACGCCGATGGCTGGCAGACCGACGGCACCCCGGTAGAAATCTTCCGCACGCGGTTCGACCGGATCCGTGAATACGCCCAGGCGCTCGGCCGGGATGTCGCCGGTTTCGACGGTGCGCTACACATGATGGTCAACATCGACGAAGACCGCGACCGGGCGTTCGCGGAGGCGACGCGGTTTCTGACCTCCTACTACGGCGCCGGGCATATCAGCCGCGCGCAGGCAGAAACCTGGCTCGCCTACGGTTCGCCGCAAGCGGTCATCGACAAGATTGCCGCCTATATCGAGGCCGGCTGCACGATGCCGATCCTGCGCTTCGTCTCGGCCCGGCCGCGCGCCCAGCTTGCGCGCTGCATCGAAGAGGTGCTGCCCGCCTTCCGTGCCTGATCCGCGTCGCCGCCGACCTCGGATCGGCGGGCTAATCCGGGGTGCGGACCAGAGCGTCGTAGGCCGCCATCAACGTGCGCGTGACAGGGCCGACCTGGAAGTTCAAATCGTCGATTTCCCCGACCGGGGTGACCTCGGCGGCGGTGCCGGTGACGAAGATCTCGTCGGATTTGGCGATGTCCTCGGGCATCACGGCGCGCTCGACGATCTCGATGCCGCGCGCCTCCGCCAGGCCGATCACCGTCCGCCGCGTGATACCGTCCAGAAAACAGTCCGGGATCGGCGTGTGCAGCCTGCCGTCCTGGACCAGGAAGATGTTGGCGCCGGTCGTCTCGGCGACCCGACCGCGGTAGTCGAGCATCAGCGCATCGTCGTAGCCCGCCGCCTCGGCCTCGTGTTTGGACAGGGTGCAGATCATGTAGAGCCCGGCCGCCTTGGATTGCACCGGCGCCGTATCGGGCGCCGGCCGTCGCCATTTCGCGGTGCACAACTTGATGCCCTGCATCCGCGCCTCGGGCGAGAAATAGGACGGCCACTCCCAGACCGCGATCGCCAGATGGATCCTGGTGTTCTGGGCCGAGACCCCCATCATCTCGCTGCCGCGCCAGGCGACCGGGCGGACATAGGCGTCCGGGTAGCCCTGGGCGGCGACAGCGGCCAGCGTCGCCCGCTCGATCTCTTCCAGCCCGTACGGGATGACGAAGCCCAGCGCGGTCGCCGAATCGATCAGCCGCTGAGTGTGCTCACGCAGCCTGAAGACGCGGCCGCCATAGACCCGCTCCCCCTCGAAGACGCAGCTGCCGTAATGCAGCCCGTGGCTCAGCACATGCAGCCCGCAGTCGCGCCAATCGCACAACGCCCCGTGCTGCCAGTTCTTTCCGTCCTGATCGTCGACGTTCAGCATCGTCGCCTTCCCGGCGTCCGCCCGGCGCTGCCCC
>CAYFYS010000240.1:0-4376 GCA_964347365.1 uncultured Rhodospirillaceae bacterium
GGGCCGGTTTCGTGTGGCTGTTCGCCCCGCCCAGCTACCTGCTCCCCGGACCGATGGAAGTGTTCGATTCCGGTCTGGACAACTGGTTGCAGATGATCCCTCATTCCGGCTGGACGATGCTCTCGGTGATGGGCGGCTACGTTCTTGCGGTGGCCGTCGGGGTGCCCCTGGCGATCATCGTGGTGTCCTCTCCGGCCCTGGAACGGATTCTGTACCCGCCGATGGTCGCAACCCAGAGCATCCCCAAGATCGCCTTGGCGCCGCTGTTCGTGGTCTGGTTCGGTTTCGGCATGTTCCCGAAGGTGGCGGTGGCCTTTCTGATCTGCTTCTTCCCGATCGTGGTCGATACCATCGTCGGTCTGCGCAGCATCGATCCCGCGCTCGTGCAGTTGGCGCGCTCGATGGGTGCGCCGCCGAGGCGCATCTTTCTCCGCCTGCGCCTGCCGGGCGCGTTGCCGAGCATGTTCGGCGGGCTCAAGGTCGCATCCGCCCTGGCCGTGGTCGGCGCCCTCACCGGCGAGTTCATCGGGTCGGACAACGGGCTGGGCTATCTGCTGCTGAGCGCGGCCGGCGAGCTCGACACCGCGCTTCTGTTCGCCATCCTGTTCATTCTTTCGCTGCTTGCGATGGCGTTCTTCTACGCCATCGAGGTGCTCGAGCGGCTCATGATCCCCTGGCACGTCTCACAGCGTGCGCACGCGGGTTGAACGCATTCCAGACAGAAAAGGGAGGAAACAGCTATGAGATCCTGCGCAATCGGTGTTTTCGCAACCGGAATTCTGGCCCTTTCGGCGTTGCCGGCCCAGGCTGCGGATCAGGTCTCGCTCAGGACCGACTGGATCAAGAGCGCCTATCACGCGGTATGGTACCATGCCAGGGACAAGGGCATCTTCGCCAGGAACGGTATCGACGTCGACATCCGCGACGGTCGCGGCTCGGCCATCACCGCGCAGACCGTCGGCAACAAGACGGTCACCTTCGGGACCGCCGATGGCGGCGCGGTGATGGTGCTCATATCCAAGGGTCTGCCCGTCAGGATCGTGGCGTCGTATCTTCGGACCAATCCGGTCGCCATCATCTTCCCCGTGAAGAACGGATGGAAGACCTGGAGGGACCTCGCCGGATCCCGGATCGGATTTTCCGCCGGCGGGGCGACCGCGATGTATTTCAAGGCCCTGCAAAAGGCGAACGGCCTGGAAGGCAGGGTCAAGCTCGTGTTCATGGAACCGGCGGCCAAACTCGCCGCGCTGTTGCAGGGCAAGGTGGACGCCATCGACTCCTTCGGCTTCCTGCAGGCGCCGAAGGCGACCGCCAACGGCATTCCCTCGACATACTTCACCTATGCGTCGGGGGGTGTGGTCGTACCCGGTCTCGCCCTGATCACCCATACCGACAACATCAGCGACAACCCGGACCTCGTCCGACGCATGGTCGCCAGCGTGCGCGAGGCGCTCGCCCTGGGTCAGAAAGAGCCCGAAGCGGCGATCGATTCGCTACTTAAAGTCGCCCCCAACCTGAAGCGCGGGATCTCTCTGGAGATCCTGAAGGCGTCCTTCGATCTGTTCGAGAACGATGCCAGCAAGGGCAAACCGTTGGGATGGACCCCGCCGGGCGATATCGAAAAGGCGCAAAAGACCCTGATCGAGGGCAAGCGGATCAGGAAATCCCTGCCGATCAGCGCCTATTTCACCAACGCCTTCATCCCGGGTTCGTGATCGGGAGATTCCGCCCATGGCCCGCAATACGGCCCGCCATGCGCGCCCGCCGGAGGTCGCCGATCTCAGTCTCGAGCAGATCGCGGCCCGCTATGTCGCCCATTTCAAGGACCGCAGGCCGGATTGGGAGGCCTTCGCCGATGCGTTGATCGACGGCTACCGGCGGGCGCAGCACCGGTTCATAGGAAACACCAGCGGCAAGCCGGACGAAAACGTGATTCCGGCCGGAGCGTTCACGCTCAGCGTGATGTACGTGCCGCCGGGCGAGGGCAACGCGCCCCATACGCACGAGGTCGAGGAGGTCTTCTTCGTCCTTCAGGGTCACTTGACGGTATTCTTCGAGGAGGAGAACGGGCGACGTCTCCAGGTGAGCCTGGGGCCGTGGGACTGCGTGTCGTGCCCCGCCGGCGTGATCCACGGCTATTCCAACGACACCGTCGAGCCGGTCTATCTCCAGGTCATGGCGGGCAAGGCACGGCCCGCATTCATGGGCTATGCCGATCAGGCGCTGTTCGATGCGCGGGACGCCCACGTCCGCAGCGCGCCGTCGCGATAGCGTTCCCGCTCCCTTCGGAGCGCGGCGGTCGGGCCGCCGGCCCGGCGGATCACCCCGCCGGGTCCGGTGCCCCGCCTCGCCTCACGCGTAAAGATGGGGCCATTTGGCACGGACCCGTTCCTTCAGCTCCGGGCTTGCCTCGGCCACTTGCGGGAACACGTCCTTCCAGCCGTAAGGCCGGCATGCGTCCACGATGGCGCGGTTGTTGTGGTAAGGCGGCGCGCGCAGCAGCGGATCGAGCGGGGTCGACCAGGCGCGCTTGATGAACTGGATGTCCTCGGGCGGGTCGCAGCGCGTGGACATCGCCCAGATCACGTCGAACATGTTCGACGGGTCGATGTCGTCATCGACCACCACCACCCAGCGGCCGGCGTAGTTGCCGGCGTGACAGTTGGCCGCCAGCATCGCGGCCTGGCTGGCGTGGCCGGGATACATCTGGCGGATCGCCACCACGTTGAACAGCCGCCCCGCCCCGGCTTCGTGGCACCACACCCCGGCCACGCCCGGCAGCCTGGCCTTTTCGATCTCCTCCCAGATCATCGCCGACTTCACCGTCGCGCGGGCGAAGGTGAAGTTCTCCGGCGGGCGCGAGGGGACAGCAAGCGTCAGGATCGGATCGTTGCGGTGATAGACGCGCTCGATCCGGACCACCGGCTGTTCGGAAGCGTTGGACGCGTAATAGCCCATGAACTCGCCGAACGGCCCCTCCTTGCGGGTCTCGCCCGGCTGCATGACGCCCTCGATCACCAATTCGGCATGGGCCGGCATGGGCAGCCCGTGGACTTCGGAGGCGACGATGGGGATCGGCCGGCCGCGTACGCCGCGGGCATAGGCGAGTTGGTCCACCCCGAGGTCGATTTCCTGGTGGCCGGCGATGAACAGGAGCGGATCCTGGCCGCAGCAGATCAGGACCGGGCAAGGCTCGCCCCGGTCGAAGTATTTCTGCCTGATGAACCGCCCATGCTTGCCGGGCGACATCCACACCGCCACGGTCTGCGCGTCATGGACCATCACCCGGTACGTGGCCGCGTTGATCCAACCGGTGTCCGGATCGCGCATGATCACCAGATCGTCGGTGCCGATATAGCGCCCGCCGTCATGCTCGTGGACGAACGGGACGGGGAACTTCCAGACGTCGACGTCCTCGCCGCGCTGGATGTTCTGCAGGATCGGTCCTTTCGCCGTCTCGACCGGCGGGATCGCCTTGAACGCCGTACGCATGCGCGCGCGGTAGGCCTTGACCAGGTCGAGCTCGCAGCGCGGCTCGGGCAGGCCGAGGACCACGGCGAGCCGGCGATAAGCGTTGGCCCCGCCCGCCAGGATCCGGAAGCCTTCCGGATAGCCCTTGATGTTGTCGAACAGGACCGCCGGAGCGCGACCGGGGCTGCGCGCCGCCACGGTTTCGGCGACGGCGCCGACTTCGAGGTTCCAGTCCGCGCCCTCGATCCGCGCGATCTCGCCCATCTCCTCGAACAGCGCCAGCAACTCGCGCAGCCCCTCGTAGCCCCGGTTCGTCGGGGCGGGACGGGCGGCGTCTTGGGCCACGGCGGGCTATTCGGCGGCGGCGCGCGCACCAAGCTGCGGGGCGAGCCTGAACAGCCGGTTGGCGTTGCCGCCCAGGATGTTGCGCTTGGCCGTCTCGTCGAGCCAGGGGATCTCCCAGATGGTTGACGGCCCGTCGAAGTCCCAGTGCGGCCAGTCCGAGGCGTAGAGGAGCTGGGTCTCGGCGTTGATCGCCTCGAACGTCGCGCGCATCAGCTTCTGGTCGCGGGTCTCCATCGGCTGGGAGGTGAAGTACATCTCCCGGATGTACTCGCTCGGCGGGCGCTTGAGCATCGGCGCCTCCGAGGAGCGCATGAAGTACTCGTTGTCCAGCCGCTGCATGATGAACGGCACCCAGGCCAGCCCGCTCTCGATCCAGATCACCGGCAGGTTGGGGAACCGTTCGGGCAGCCCGTGGAGTACGTAGTTGGTCAGGTGCACCAGGCTCGACAGCACGAAGGAGATCGCGTGCACGCCGATGAACCGGTCGATCTGGCGCGTCCATTCGTCGTGCCAGGTGGGACCGGCGTGGAAGCCCAGCGGCATGCCGCGCTCTTCGATCG
>CAYFYS010000241.1:0-4356 GCA_964347365.1 uncultured Rhodospirillaceae bacterium
GCGCTCGCGCTCTGTCGGCGGTGCCTTGGGCGTGCCCACATAGACGAACCCCGCGATGCGGTCGTTCTCTTCCAGGCCGAGAGCGGCGGCGACATCGGCGTTATAGGCCGGCCATTCGGTCAGCCACTGCGCGGCATAGCCGATGGCGTGCGCGGCGTTGAGCATGTTGATGCACGCCGCTCCGCTGGACAGCGTCTGCTCCCATTCGGGGATCTTGTGCTCTCTGATCACCCGCGAGGCGACGGCGATCACCACGGGCGCGCGCTGGAAGCGCTCGCGCTCGACCGCGACCAGCTCTTCGAAGGCGTCGGGATTGTCCTTCTTGAACGCCGCGCCCAGCACCTCGCCGAAGGCCGTGCGCGCCGCGCCCTTGATGACGATGAAGCGCCACGGCCCGAGCTTGCCGTGGTCGGGCACGCGCATCCCCGCGCGCAGGATCTTGTCGAGCCCGTCTGCGCCCGGACCCGGCTCGGTCATGTTGCGCGCGGTCACCGAGCGCCGGGTCAACAGGAAATCGATGATCTCGCTCATGTCGTTCTCCCACCAGTCTGTCCGCGCCCGTCCCGCGCCGCGCGTTCGCGCTCCAGCGCGCGCAGCGCGCCGCGCTGGATCTTGCCGGTCGCGGTCCGCGGCAGCGCATCGCCGCACGCCACCGCGCGCGGGTACTTGAAGGCCGAGATCCGTGCCTTGACAAAATCCTGCAGCTCGCCGACCAGGGCATCCCCGCCCTGCACGCCCTCGGCGAGCTCCACGAACGCCTTGACGATCGCCCCGCGGTCGGGATCGGGCGCGCCGATCACGGCGCATGCGCGCACCTTGGGATGTTCCAGCAGCACCGCCTCGACCTCGAGGCCGGAGACATTGTAGCCGCTGGTCAGGATCATGTCGTCGCTGCGTGCCTCGTAGGTGATGTAGCCGTCCGCATCGGCCCGGCAAAGATCGCCCGAAAGGTTCCACCCCTGGTGGACGTATTTCTCCTGGCGTTCCCGGTCGTCGAGGTAGCGGCACCCGTTGGGGCCCTTGACGATCATCTGCCCGACTTCGCCCGGCGCGGTGTCGCGGAAGTTCTCGTCCACGACGCGGACGCGGAAGCCGGGAACCTGCCGGCCGATCGTGCCGGGCCGGATGTCCGCCCCCGCGGCCGCGATGAAGATGTGCAAAAGCTCGGAAATGCCCAGCCCGTTGATCATCGAGATCCCGGTGATCTCCTTCCAGGATTCGTATGTCGCCGGTGCCAGCGGCTCGCCGCCGGCCACGCAGATCCGCAGGCTCGACAGGTCGTAGTCGCGCGCGTGATCGAGCATCAGCTTGTAGCCCGACGGCGTGGAGAAGCAGACCGTTGCCCGCATGTCCCGGATGGTTTCCAGAAGGCGCCGGGGCGTTGCCCGTTCCAGCAGGATCGAGCAGGCGCCGAAGCGCGGGGCATCGACCAGAAAGGCGCACAGCCCGTAGAGAAAGGCGATCTGCGGGCTGCCGCAGACGATATCGCCGGATCGGATGTGCACCACATGGCCGATAAAGCAGTCCGCGGCGGCGAGAAGATCACGGTGGAAGTGGAGCGTGCCCTTGGGCGTCCCGGTCGAGCCCGAGGTAAAGCCGATGATCGCCACGTCCTCGGCCGAGGTATCGATGTTGTCGAACGCGGCGGGCTTGCCGGCCGCGCGCGCCTCGAGCCCCTCGCCGGCGCCGCCGAAATAGAGCACGTGGGCGAGGTCGGGGCAGGACGGCCGCGCCGCCTCGAGGTCCGCGGCCAGGTCGGCGTGGCTGATCGCAGCCTGGATGCGGGCCTTGTTGAGGATGTGGACGATCTCGCGTTCGCGCAGCACCGGCATGGTGGCGACCGCGACCATGCCGGCCTTGAGCACCGCGTACCAGCATGCCGCCAGCATCGGATGGTTGCCCGAACGCAGCATCACCCTGCTACCGGGCACCAGCCCCAGATCCGCAACCAGCACGTTGGCGATCCGGTTGGCCTGTGCCAGCATGTCGGCATAGGTCCAGACTTCCGGACCCCAGCGGAACATCGGCGCATCGGCGTATCCGGCCGCAACTTGGCGGTCGAGCAGTTCCGCAGCGGCGTTCAGCCGCCCCGGATAGGCGGCGAGTTCGGGCAGGACCGAAAAGTCCATCTCCGGCCACAGCGTGCGCGGCGGCAGGTGATCGTTGACGAACGCATCGACAAAGACGGACGGCTCGGCCATCGCGATCCCGGATCTCACCCCGGCGCAAACTAGTGATGCGTCCGGCGCGCGCCAAGGGCCGTCCCGTCGTGGGGCGGCGCGACGGACCGGGACCGGGCGGAGAAAAACGGACTCGGAAAAAGGATCCCGATTCCGTTTTCCCGAACCGGAATTGGCGTCTGTCCGCCCGCGGTGCTAGGGTCCGCGCCGCACCGTCTGACCCGAGGGCCATGAACGAACTCGTCCGGCTCGAGCTCATCCGCGAATCGCTGATCGCCGCGGTCAACGAGATGCGGGCGAACATCATCCACTCCTCCTACGCGCCGATCATCTACGAGGGCCACGACTTCTCCTGCGCGCTGATGGCCGCCGACGGCCGCCAGATCGCCCAGGGCCTGGCCGACCACCCGGTCCACATCTTCGCAGTGCCCTATTCGACCCGGCAGGTGGTCGCGGCGTTCGCCGGCGATATCAACGAGGGCGATCTGTTCCTGCACAACGATCCCTATACCGGCGGGACGCATCTCAACGATGTTCTCTTGCTGCAGCCGGTGTTCCACGACGGCGTGCTTGCGATGTTCGCTGCCGTGCGCTGCCACTGGAACGATGTCGGCGGCATGACGCCGGGCAGCCTGTCGGGGCGGGTGAATGAAATCTACCAGGAAGGGATGCGCATCACGCCGACCCGGATCGCCGCCGGCGGCGTGATGAACGAGGCCTTCATCGAACTGCTGTTCAACAACATGCGCGGGCGCAACGAGCGGCTGGGCGACTTCAACGCGATGCTGGGGACCGGCCGCAAGGCGGCCGAACATATCGGGCGGCTGTTCGCCCGCTTCGGCGAGCGGGTGCTGCTGGACGGCATCGAGGAGTTGATCGCCCGGTCTGCGCGGCTGTTGCGCGCGCGCATCGCCGCCTGCCCGGACGGCGCGTACCACGCCGAGGGCTATATCGAAAGCGACGGCACCAACCCCGACCCGCTGGTCGTCCGGCTCAAGCTCACCGTGGCGGGCGAGCGGATCATCGCCGATTTCACCGGTACCTCGGCCCAGACCAACGGGCCGACCAATTGCGGGCCGGCAATGGCCCTGAACGGGGTCGGTACGATCGTGAAGGCCTTCCTCGATCCCAAGACCCCGATCAACCACGGCTCGTTCGATCCGATCGAGGTCATCGCGCCCGAGCGCAGCTTCATCAACGCGCGCGCGGCCGCGCCGTGCGGCGGCATGGCGGAGGTGAAGTTTCTGATCGATTCGGTGGTCGCGGCCGCACTCTGCCAAGTGGTGCCGGGCATGAGCGTCGGCGATCTCAAGGGTGGCGTCAACCACATCCACATCGCCGGTCCCGATCCCGGCGGCTCGGACGGCGCGTATATCCACTACGAGTGGCCGGCCGGCGGCACCGGCGCATCGGCCGGGGTGGACGGCAACAACGCCATGCGCAGCTACAACGAGGGCGACTTCAACTCCATCCAGTCGGTGGAAACCGTCGAAAGCGGCTTCCCGCTGCGGGTCGAACGCTGCGAGATCAGGGAGGGCTGTTGCGGCGACGGCGCGTTCCGCGGCGGGTTCGGGCTGCGGCGCGAGGTGCGGATTCTGGGCGAGACGGCGATGCTCTCCGTGCTGTCGGAAAAGAACGTCATCCCGCCATATGGCGTGGACGGCGCCCGGCCCGGCGCCGCCAACCGCTTCACCGTCGAACGCGACGGCAGGATCATCGAGCCGTCGACCATGCCGGGCAAGGTTTCGGGTTTCCGGCTGGAGCGGGGCGACATCGTGCGCGAGGAGACCGCTGGCGGCGGCGGCCACGGCGATCCGCTGGACCGCGACCCGGCCCGCGTGATGGCCGATCTGAGCGAGGGCTATCTCACCCCGCTTCAGGCGGAGCGGCGCTATGGAGTGGTGTTGGGCGCGGACGGCGCGCTCGATGCCGAGGCCACTCTGGCGCGGCGGGAGGGCCTGCGTGCGGCGCGTCGCCCGGTGCGGCTCGAAATGGCCAACGAAGAGCTGTTCGATGGCCCGCGCCGCCGGGTGATCGTGCCCCGAGGGGTCGCCGAGGCCGCCGGGATCCGGCGGGACGCGTTGATGGAGATCTCCACCGGCCGCGGGGCACCGCTTCGCGCCTGGGCTGAAATAACGGACGGCGGGGATGCGCTGCTGGCCGGGCGGTCGAGCCT
>CAYFYS010000242.1:0-4351 GCA_964347365.1 uncultured Rhodospirillaceae bacterium
CGGCTGGCGATTCCATGGTGGCCCCGTCAAACAGTCCGCGGACGGTACCGCAGGCCTTGTTCGCGCGAAACTGGAGGATCTCTATTGCGCGCGCGGGCAGGCTCATGCGTTCCGCGGCCGGGTTCCCGCCCGGCCCGATTGCGCGTGCGAGGTCGACAAATGTGCGGCCCAGCTCCTTGAGCGGCTCGCCGGCTGCGTCCCATCTGCTCCGGATGCCGATCCGGCGGGCCGCGACGGCTTCACGGTAATAGCGATGCCGGACCTGGTGCCACGTCTCCTCGTGGATGTGGTAGAGCGCCGCTTCGGGTTGGTAGACGATACGCTGGCCCCGCTCCATCCAGTGCTTCGCCCAGCCGATATCCTCCAGCCCCGGCAGGCGCTCGTCGAACGGCTGTTGTTCCCAAAGCTCGCGGCGGATTGCGGAGTTGGCGTTGTTGGCGAAGAAGCTGGGCGGGCGCAGGACCTGCGGCGCTGCGCCGAAGATGCGGCGGAAATCCTCCACCTCGCTGAACTTCGAAGACCGCACGCCGCGCTGGCGGCCGTATACCATGGCCGCGCCGGGCTCGCGCAGGGGTGCGACCAGGTTGGCGAGCCAATCCGCGTCGATCGGCTCGGTATGCGCCGAGACGATGACGATGAAACGCCCACGCGCGGCTTCAATGCCGACATTGAGCGCATAGCCGAAGGTGAAGTCGTGGTTGGAGATGCGGATCACCCGACAGCCGGCGGCCTGGGCGATGTCCCGGCTGCCGTCGATCGATCCCGAATCGACCAAGATCAGCTCGAAGTCGGTGTAGCGCTGACGGCCGATCGCGGCGAACAGCGCGGGCAGGTGTCTGGCCTCGTTGTAGGCGCGCACGACGATCGAGGTTTCCGGCGTCGTCATGTCAGCTTCCGCCTCCGCGCAAACCTTCGACCAGCATGCGCAGCGTGTTCTCGTGCACCCGCTGCCAGGCGCGCGGGCTGCTGTTGCTGTTGTGCGGGGCGAGCAGGCAGTTCTCCATGTCCTTCAACGGGCTGTCCCCGGGCAGCGGCTCGTCCTGGAAGACGTCCAGCGCCGCGCCGGCGATGGCGCGGCCGCGCAGCGCCCGGACCAGGGCGGCCTCGTCGATGATCGGCCCCCGCGCGGTGTTGACCAGCACCGCCGTCGGTTTCATGCGTGCAAGCTGCGCATCGCCGACAAGGTGGCGGGAGGTCGGGTTGAGGTCGCAATTGATACTGACGTAGTCCGCCGTTTCCAGGAGCGTGTCCAGCGCGACCGGCTCAAGCCCCGTCTCGGCCAGAAACACGGGGTCGATCGCAGCGACGTCGTTGCCGAGTAGTCGCGGCCCGAACGGCTTGGCGCGCCGGATGACGGCCTTGCCGACATTGCCGGTGCCGATGACGCCGATCGTCGATTCGTTGAGCGCCCTGCCGGGGGTCTTCTCCCACTGCCCGGCCTTCATGCGGCGGTCCATGAAGGGGATCTGGCGGGCGAAACTGAGGATGTAGCCGATCACCGTGTCGGCGACGGGATCGGTGAACGCATCCGCGGTGCGGCGGACCAGGATACCGCGCCGGGAAGCGGCTTCGGAATCGATGGAATCGATCCCCGTGCCCCATTTGCAGATCACGCGCAGCCGGGGCGCGGCCTCCAGCACCCGATCGGTAAAGCGGTCATCGCCGCAGATCGCGCCGTCGATGCCCGCGACGTAGCGCAGCAGGCCTTCCTCGTCGAGGCGCTCGGCCACCTCGGCTGCGACCACCTCGATGTCGTTGTCGCGAAAGAAGCCGGCGAACCGGTCGAGCTCCGCCAGCATGTAGGGTGCCGATACGAGCACGCGCCAAGTCATGGGCGTCTTCCCCGCCGCCGCTGCGGGCGATCAGTAGCGCAACAGCAGCGCATCGCCATCCATCATCGCTTCGACGCGCCGCAAGTCCTCGGGCGTGTCCACGGCGTGGGTCGCATGCGCGGTCTCCACCATCCGGACCTTTGCACCGTGTTCGAGGAAGCGCAGCATGTCGATCGATTCCAGAATCTCCAGCGGCGTCGGCGCGAGCTGCGCGTACTGCGCAAGGACTGCCCTGCGGAACGGAATGACGCAGACCTGCTTGTACACCGCCGTCCCCTCGTTCCAGCCCGCGCCCAGGGTCGGGATCGGCTGGCGCGACATGTAGAGCGCATCGCCGCGCGCGTCCATGACCACCTTGATGGTGTTGGGATCGCGGAATTCCGCCTCGCCGTCGATCCGCTTGGCGAGGTTGACGCAGCCGAGATCGGGCTCCTCGCCAAAGGGCGCCACCGCGGCATCGATCATTTCCGGGACGATCATCGGCTCATCGCCCTGGACCAGGACGATAATGTCGCCGTCGATCCGCTCGGCCGCCTCGGCGACCCGGTCGCTGGCGCGCTCGTGGGTGGCTGCGGTCATCACCACCGGCGCGCCGAAGCTCTCGGCGGTCGTACGGATCGCCTCGTCGCAGGTGGCGATGTAGACGTCCTGGACCGCGGCGCTGAGGGCGACCCGGCGGTAGACATGCTCGATCATCGGCCGTGCGAGGATCTCCGCGACCGGCTTGCCGGGAAAGCGCGACGAGCCCATGCGCGCCGGGATCACCGCAACGGCCTTCATCGCCTGAACCTCCTGACGGCTTTGCATCCGAACGACTCGCCCGGCGGTCGTCCACCATTCGCGGCGGCAGGCATATCAGTTGGCAACCACCGCCTGCAATCGGGCGGTCTGTCCGTCTCGACAACGGGTTGTTCGGGCGCAAGA
Organism: uncultured Rhodospirillaceae bacterium; assembly: GCA_964347365.1. Taxonomy (GTDB): domain Bacteria; phylum Pseudomonadota; class Alphaproteobacteria; order MPNO01; family MPNO01; genus CAYFYS01. Next base: position 2,757 of record CAYFYS010000242.1, read on the forward strand.
ACCTGATCGGTCGGTACCGCACGGGGTGCGTTCGTCATGCGTTATCCGCGCTATTCGGCCGCACAGCGCCGGGCGATTTCGGGCCGCCAGCGCAGTTTCGGATGACGCGCGGCCTCGGTCTCGTCGAACCGGCGTCGCGGGGCCTGCTGCGGGGCGGCGCGGAACGGGGCGGCATCGCCGGACCGCGCGCGCTCGGCCAGGGCGCGGACCGCGGCGATGAAGTGATCGAGGCTTTGCCTGCTCTCGGTCTCGGTGGGCTCGATCAGCAGCGCGCCGTGAACCACCAACGGGAAGTAGATCGTCGCCGGGTGGTAGCCGGCATCGATCATCGCCTTCGAGAAGTCGAGCGTAGTAATCCCGGCGTCCTTGAGAAAGCGGTCGTCGAACAGGGTTTCGTGCATGCACGGGCCGTCATAGGCCGCGCTCATGACGTCGGCGAGGCTTGCCTGGACGTAGTTTGCGTTGAGCACCGCATCGGAGGACGCTTGACGCAGCCCGTCGATCCCGTGGCTCATCATGTAGGCGAGCGCGCGCACGAACATCCCCATCTGGCCGTGGAAGCCTTTCATCCTGCCGAACGGCCGCGCCTGGGCCGTGCTCTGGCCGGCGGTCTCGATCAGGGTGAGGCCGTCCGGCCCGGCGGTGAGGTAGGGCACCGGCGCGAACGGCGCCAGCGCCGCCGACAGCGCGACCGGCCCGCTGCCCGGACCGCCGCCTCCGTGCGGGGTGGAAAACGTCTTGTGCAGGTTCATGTGCATGCAGTCGATGCCGAGATCGCCCGGTCGCACCCGCCCGACGATGGCGTTGAAATTCGCTCCGTCGCAGTAGAAGTAGGCGCCGGCATCGTGGACGGCTGCGGCCTGTTCCAGGATCTCGTCCTCGAACAGGCCGCAGGTGTTGGGGTTGGTGAGCATGAACGCCGCAACCTCGTCGTCGAGGGAGGCGCGCAACGCGGAAAGATCGACCCGGCCGCGGCGGTTCAGCGGCACCGACTCCACCCGATAGCCGCACATCGCCGCGCTCGCCGGGTTGGTGCCGTGGGCCGAATCGGGCACCAGCACGCGCCGCCGCGCCGCGCCGCCGGCCTCCAGCGCCGCGCGGATGGTCATCAGCCCGGCCGCTTCGCCGTGGGCGCCCGCAGCCGGTGACAGGACGATGGCAGGAAGCCCGGTGAGCTGCCTCAGCCATTCCGTCAGCCCGTCCATCAGCGCCAGCGCCCCCTGGACGGTGGAAACCGGCTGCAGCGGGTGGATGTCCGCGAAGCCGGGCAGGCGGGCCAGCTTCTCGTTGAGCCGGGGATTGTGCTTCATCGTGCACGAGCCCAGCGGGTAGAGCCCGCTGTCGATGCCGTAGTTCTTCTGGCTGATCCGCGTGTAGTGGCGCACGACTTGCGGTTCGGAAAGGCCCGGCAGGCCGATGTCCCGCGTGCGGCCAAGCCCGCCCAGCCTGTCGGCAACCGGCGGCGGCTCCGGCAGATCGACGCCGCATCGCCCCGGCGCGCTCTGTTCGAAGATCAGCGGCTGCTGGAAATGCCGCCCGTTGTGGCCCGCCTCGGTCCTCGCAGCACCGCCGTCAGCGCTTCCGCGAAAGCCGAC
>CAYFYS010000243.1:0-4348 GCA_964347365.1 uncultured Rhodospirillaceae bacterium
CGGCATGGAGCTGGCTAAAACGCAGTCGCTCGGCGCGCCCGACGACCAGTTCAACAAAGGTCTCTTCGATGGCTATCTGAACTTGGCGAAGGCAGAACATGCCGAGGGCGACTATGCTGATTCGGACGAATTTGCGGCCCGTGCTGCCAAGATTTCCGGCGGGCAGATGATCGCCCCTGAAGAGATTTCGATGCGCGTGCTGCCCGCAAACGCCCAAGGCGCGTTGAGCGATGCGCGCGAACGCCTCGTCGCGGCCCTTGATTCGGGCGCTCGGGAAAAGGCGCCGGCCGCCTCTGCCAACGCCCAGGTCATGTTCGATTGCTGGATACAGGAGCAGGAGGAGAACTTCCAGCCGATGGACATTGCGCGCTGCCGGGACGGCTTCATGGCCTCAGCCGCCGAGGTCGAGGAGGCGATCAAGCCACCCCCGCCCCCGCCGCCGCCGCCGGTCAAGAAGACCTTCGTTGTCTACTTCCCATATGACAGCGACGAGATCACCTCCACCGAGAAGCTGCGCTTCCAAGAGGTCATCGATGCCGCAAAGGAGATGGATCCGACACGGATCGCGATCACCGGCCATGCCGACACCGCCGGCCCGCGGCGCTACAACGACGCGCTGGCTGCCAAGCGGATGCAGGTCGTGGCCGAGGAACTCGCCAAGGCCGGCTTCGACGGGGGTCGGATGAATCTGGGCTCGTTCGGCGAAATGCTGCCCGCGGCAGCGACAGGCGACGGGGTCCCCTCGCAGAGGAACCGCCGCGCGGAGATCGAGATCTCCCGTTGACCGGCACAGAATCGCACGGGGCGCCGATCGGCGCCCCGTGCGGATCTCCGCCGCAGCGTGGCGACGGGTTCAGCCTTCGACCAGGAACGATAAAACAAATCAGAACAACATGATAAGGAGAGGTTTCGTGAAACAACTGGGCAGATTTGTCGCCGTAGGCGCCATCGCCGTCCTTGGCACGGCTACCGGTGTGGTCGCGATCAGCTCTGATGCGGCCGCTGCGTGGAAGCCGCGCAAGCCGGTCGAATTCGTCATCATGGCCGGCAAGGGCGGTGGCGCGGACCGCCTGGCGCGATTCATCCAGGGGATCGTGAAGAAGCACAACCTCTCCGCCCTGCCGCTGGTGCCCAAGAACAAAGGCGGCGGTTCCGGCGCGGAGGCGTTGCGCTACCTCAAGGATCGGAACGGCGATCCTCATGTCATCATGGCAACACTGAACAGTTACTACACCACCCCTCTGCGCAACCCGGGGCTGGGCGTTGACATCGCGCAGTTCACCCCGATCGCCCGGATGGCCGAGGATACCTTCCAGCTCTGGGTCCATTCCGACACGGACATCCAGTCGGTCGAGGACTATGTCGCGGCCGTCAAGAAAGCCGGAACGGCCTGGAAGATGGGCGGCACCGGCAAGGGCCAGGAGGATTCTCTCGTCACCGCAATGCTGGAGAACACCTACGGCATCAAGGTCACCTACGTGCCTTTCAAAGGCGGTGGAACCGTCGCCAAGCAGCTGATCGGCAAGCACATCAACTCCACGGTCAACAACCCGTCCGAGCAGATGGGCTTCTACCAGGCCGGCAAATCGCGCCCGCTTGCGAGCTTCACGCCGAGCCGGCTGAAGGCTTTCCCGGACCTGCCGACCTTCCGTGAGCTCGGCCAGGACATGGTCTACTTCATGCAGCGTTCGGTGGTCGCCCCGGGCGGTATCCCGGCCGATGCGGTGGCCTATTACGTCGAGCTGTTCGAGAAGGTCTATCAGTCGCAGGAATGGCAGGACTATCTGGCAAACAAGGGGCTGCTGCCCGGCTGGCTGACCGGAGAGAAGTTGCAGGCCTATTTCGTCAGCGAACGCGAGGCCCATCGCAAGCTGCTGAACGCGATGGGAGAGCTCAAATAGTCTGACTCCGCGGTCGGCACCGGTCCCGGAGACGGTGCTGGTGCCGACCCGCCCCGGTCGACATCGATCGCAGGAGACCGCCGCCATGCGGCGCGCCGAGTTCGTCATGGCCAGCACCATGGCGGCGTTTTCGCTCTATCTCATGTGGAAGTCGACCGAGCTGCCGATCGGCTGGATCGAAGGTGCGGGCCCGGGCGGCGGCGCGTTCCCGTTCTGGCTGGCCGTCGGGATGCTGGCGTGCTGCGTGTGGATCGTCCTGCGCTGGCTGCGCCGGCGGAGTGCTCCGGCGCGCTCCACCGAACCCTATATGGACGGCCGCGCGCTCAGATTGTTTGCGATCGGCGCCGGATCGCTGGTCGTCATGATCGGGTTAATCCATCTGGTCGGCGTCTATGTCGTAATACCGCTCTATCTGGTCTTCTACATGCGCCTGCTCGGCCGGCATCCCTGGTCGGTCACCGGATCGCTCGCGGTCGCGATGCCGGTCGCAACATTCTTCTTTTTCGAGATCGCGCTCAAGATCACCCTGCCGAAGGGCTTTACCGAGCCCGCCTTCTATCCGCTCTACGAGACGTTTCTCTGAACCGACCGGAAGATGGACATCATCGGCCTCCTCCTCGACGGGTTCGTCGTTGCGCTTCAGCCCCTCAATCTGGCGCTGATTATCGCCGGTTGCACCGCCGGGCTGTTCATCGGCGCGATGCCGGGGCTGGGTTCGGTCAACGGCGTGGCGATCCTGCTGCCGATGACGTTCCTGGTGCCGCCGACCTCGGCGATGATCTTCCTCGGATCACTCTATTACGGGGCGATGTATGGCGGGGCGATCTCTTCGATCATGCTGGGGATTCCGGGTGCCTCGACCGCGGTGGCGACCACGTTTGACGGCCGACCGATGGCGCTGGCCGGGAAGGCCGACCGTGCACTGGTCGCCGCAGCGACGGCATCCTTTGCAGGCGGGACGATCTCGGTGATCCTGTTCACCCTGTTCGCCCCGCCTCTGGCTGAGGTGGCGCTCGCCTTCGGCCCGCCGGAGGAGTTCGCGCTCCTGATGCTCGCCTTCGCCACCTTCATCGGGCTGGGCGGCGACGACATACCCAAGACCTTCTTTTCGATCTTCATCGGCCTGGTGATGAGCGCAGTCGGGCTCGATGTGGTCAGCGGTGAACCGCGGCTCATCTTCGGCGACATCACCGGGTTCTATCACGGCATCAACTTCCTGGTACTGGCGATCGGGATCTACGGGATCGGCGAGATCCTGTGGACCATCGAGACCACGAAAGGCGCAATGGTGGTCTCTCGCGTGGCCGTGAGCGTGCGCGGCATCTTGCGCGCCCTGGCCGCGCTGAGCGGCAGCGTCCGCACCATGGTGATGGGCTCGTTCCTGGGCTATTTTGTCGGCATCCTGCCGGCGGCCGGCGCGACGCCCGGTTCGCTGATGGCCTATGGCGTCGCCAAGACGATCTCCAAGACCCCGGAATCCTTCGGGAAGGGCAATGTCGAAGGGGTCGTCGCGCCGGAAGCGGCCAACAACGCCGCCAGCACCGGCTCGATGCTGCCCATGTTGACGCTCGGCATCCCCGGTTCGCCGACGACGGCGATCCTCCTTGGCGGCATGGTGATCTGGGGTCTGGAGCCGGGTCCGTTGCTGTTCATCGAACACAAGGATTTCGTCTGGGGGCTGATCGCAAGCCTTTATGCGGCCAACCTGTTTGCCCTGCTGATCAACATCGCCTTCATCCCGGCCTTTCTGATGGTGCTCCGGATGCCGTTCACGGTCCTGGCGCCGATCATCTTCATCCTGTGCGTGGTCGGCGGCTATGCGCCCACCCAGGACATGCACGATGTGTGGCTGATGCTGATCTTCGGCGTCGTGGGCTACCTGATGCGCAAGCTCGACTACCCGCTGGCACCCGCAGTGTTGGCGATCGTGCTGGGTCCGCTCGCCGAAGCGTCCGTACGCCAGTCGCTGATCATGGCGCACGGCTCGTTCGCCATCTTCTTCGAACGCCCGATCTCTGCGACGATCATGGTGGTCGCCATCGCCCTGTTCGTCTGGCCGCTGGTCATGGCCGCCCGGGCCAGGATCCGCGCGCGAGGAGGGTGGTCGGGATGACCGGGGCGTCTTTCGAAAGGCTCGAGCTCGGGCTCTACAGCGTTTCCGCCACGGCGGACAACCGCGCCGTTGCGAAGAAGGCCGAGGCGCGGGGCATCCGGCGGCTGTGGCTCGCCGAAGACCACCACAGCCGGGACATCTTCGTTCAGGCGACCGCGATTGCCGCAGCCACGGGATCGCTCGAAATCGGTCTGGGCATCGTCAACCCCTACACCCGGCACCCGGCGCAAACCGCCATGGCGATAGCCGATCTGGAAGAACTGGCCGGACCACGCTTCATCCTGGGACTCGGGGCAAGCTGGTCGGCGATCGACGCGCACGGCGTGCGGGATCC
>CAYFYS010000244.1:0-4334 GCA_964347365.1 uncultured Rhodospirillaceae bacterium
CCTGCGACCTGCCGTGGCCACCGGTCCCGGCCTCGCCCCGGGTGTGGGAATCCTCTGCGCCTGCGCGCCAGGCCGTGCCGTGGACCCGGTCGAGATAGCTTTCGAGCACTGTGGCCGATTGGGCATCGTTGACCCGGCATTCCTGAAGCAGCACCATCAGCTCCCCCAGGTTCAGCTCGTCCAGATGCCTGCCGCGGAACGTACCCTCCAGGACGGTGCCGTGCAGCGTGCCCGAATCGTGGTCCAGCCGCATGCGCAGATACGCCGTCTCGACATCGGAGGACTGGCCGGGCGAGGGGCCGCGAAAGCTCTGCGCAAGCCGGCCGATCTGCCGCGCCCGCAGGATGAGCGGGATCATGCCGGCGGCGATCATCGTTGCGATGCCGACCCGGCCGGTAACCGTCAGGTAGCCGGCGACGGCGACCGCCAGGATCGCCGCGGTCCATTTCAGGGTCTTGACCAGGACCCTCGGGTCGGCCCCCGAGACACCGCGCGCCAGCAGCAGCAGTCCGACGAACAACGCAACGCCCAGGATCAGGTACGGCATGGCGTGCGCGTTTCCGTGGTCATCCGATCTGCTTGGTGATCTGGAGCGCAGCCCCGCCGGTCCGTTTTCCGTAATCGGCCAGCGCCAGACGGCCGCCCGCTGCGAACACCGCCACCGCGCTTAGCAACTCGCGCAGCTGGCGCGCCGAGGCCGAATCGAAGCTACAATAGGCCCCGCCCGACAGCTTGGCGATCTGCCGGAAGGCACGCATTGCGATCGGCTCGACACCTTCCTGGAAAACGAATGCCGGCACCCCCCTGACGCCGAGATGGCCGGCATGGTGACACAGCCTGTCCACGTCCTCTTCCGTGCAGTCGCCGACATAGACCAGGGCGTTGACACCGCTCCTCTGGTGTTCTTTCAGCGCATGCTTGAGCACCTTTTCGATCTGGGTCTGGCCGCCGCGGCAGCGTACCGCGGTCATCCGGCGTACGAGATCACCGGAGGATTGCACCCAGGGGCTCACCTTGCACTCGCCGAACCCGCGAAAGAAGACGAGCTGGACCTCCAGCCCGCCCAGCCCGTCGGTCGCGTTGAACATCTCGGCCTGGAGGTGGCAGGCCCGGTCCCATGTCGGCTCGCGGCTCGCGGTGGCGTCCATCGCAAAGATCAGCCGCCCGCGCGTGCCCGACGCCTTCAAGTTCGGTGTCCGCGCAACCTTCGCCAGGAAATCCGCAACATCCCCGCTCGCGGACTTTGCGGCCGGTCGTCCCGGTCTGGGCGTCACTTCCTTGGGCATCGTTCACGCGCGCCTCAGAGGCCTGAAATAGTGCCTCCGTCTGTTCCTTTCCAGATCTGCGGTCCCGGCGATGACACCGGCTTTCTCTCTCAGGCCGGCTCAATCCATATCGCGGTATCGTGGAAGACGGCGCCACCCAGCGGCGGTCCCGGATCGGCGCTTACCAGGAGATTGATCCCCACGCCTTCCGGGAAGTCGGTGCCCGGCCAGATCCCTTCGACGACGACCACGCCCGGCTGCAGGCCGTCGAACGGCGCGACGTGGACGGTAAGCGACCCGCGCGCGTTGCCCAGCCGCACCCGGTCGCCCGCGTTCACGCCCAGATCGGCGCAGTCCCTGGGATGGATCATTGCCGTCGGCCGACCCGCGCGGGCACGTGATCCCGGCGTCTCGGAAAAGCTCGAATTGAGGAACTGCCGGGAAGGCGCGGTGACCAGGCGATAGGGCCTGGCCGCGTCGGCCTCGTCGATGATCTCCAGGTGATCGGGCAGCGCGGGCATCACGGCATGCATCGGCCCGAGCGATTGCCAGTCCGGCGCAAAGCGGAACCTGCCGTCCGGCTGCGGAAAGCCGTTCAGGAAATGGGCGTCCTCGAACGGCAGGGCGCAGTCGATCCAGCGGCGTTGGGACAACTCCTCGACGCCGCAATAGTTCGAGGCGCGGAGCGTTCGGTCGATCATCTCCCAGGCAGAGATCTCGAAACCCTCGTGGCGGGCGCCCAGGCGTGGGGCGAGATCGGCCAGGACGTCGTGGTTGGGCCGTGCCTGGCCGTGCGGGGTTATCGCGCGCGGGCCGAGCTGCAGATGGGTGTGGCCGAGCGCGATGTAGAGGTCGTCATGTTCCAGGAACGTCGTCGCCGGCAGCACGATGTCGGCCATCCGCGCGGTCTCGGTCAGGAACTGCTCGTGAACGCACACGAACAGGTCCTGTCGTGCGAGGCCGCGGCGCACCAGACCGAGATCGGGCGCCACCGCCATCGGGTTGCAATTCTGGATCAGCATCGCAGTGACCGGCGGGCCGCCGCCGATATCCCGGCGGTCTCCGGTCAACACCGGGCCGATGCGCGACATGTCGAGGACCCTGGTCGCGCGGTCGAGGATGTCGAGCCCTTCGATCAGCGTGGTGTCGAGCCGGAACAGATCGGAGTTGGAATGAAACGCACCGCCGCCGGGATGCGCCCAGGCCCCGGTCACCGCCGGCAGGCAGGTCACCGCGTGGAAGGCGGCCGCCCCGTTGCGCGCGCGCGCAAACCCGTAGCCGCAACGGATGATCGCCCGTTCGGTGGTGCCGTAGAGCTTCGCGAAACCCTCGATCTCGGCGACCGTAAGCCCGGTGACGGCAGCCGCCCAGTCCGGTGTGCGCGCGGCCAGATGCGCTTCCAGCCGATCCGGCGCGTCGGTATAGCGCGCCATATAGGCGCGGTCGGCCATGCCGTCACGGAACAGGACATGCATCACCGCGCAGGCCAGCGCCCCGTCGGTGCCCGGGCGCGGCGCAAGATGGACATCGGCAGTCTTCGCCGTGGCGGTGCGGTAGGGGTCCACGACCGCCAGCTTCGCCCCGCGCGCCTTACGCGCCGCCGCGATGTGGTGCATCAGGTTGACCTGGGTGTGCGCGGGGTTTGCGCCCCAGATCACGATCAGGTCGCTTTCGGAGACCTCGCACGCATCGGGGCCGTACTTGGCGCCGACGCCGGCGCGCCAGCCCGCGTCGGTCAGCGAGGAGCAGATGGTCTTGAGCTGGCGGGAATGGCGCTTGGCATGGCGCAGCCGGTTGATCCCGTCGCGTTGAACCAGCCCCATCGTGCCGGCGTAGTAATAGGGCCACACAGCCTCGCTGCCGTGTTTGTCCTCCGCGGCGAGCAACGCCTCGGCCACGCGCGCGAGCGCCTCCTCCCAGTCGATCTCGACGAACTGGCCCGAACCCTTGGGCCCGGTCCGGCGCAGCGGCCGGCTCAGGCGGGCAGGGTGGTGGACCCGTTCGGCATAACGCGCAACCTTGGCGCAGACCACGCCGGCGGTATAGCGGTTGGCTTCGGCGCCGCGCACCGCCCCGATCCGATCGGGGGCGAGCAGCGCGACGTCGAGCGCGCACGCGCTCGGGCAGTCATGCGGGCAGACCGAATAGGCGACGTCCAGGGGCATGGCTGCACACTCATCCTTTCGAAAAACCAGCCAGTTCACCTTTCGGCGACTATAGATTGGACGGCGGCGCCGGACAATCTGGTCTCCCCGTCGTCTGCGTTCCGGCGCCGGGCTTTCAGCGCTTGTGGATCGTTCCCTCGGGGACGAAGGCATGGAAGACGAAGGCGAAGGTCAGATCGTGGACCGCATCGACCCATTCGCCGTCCCGGCGCCGCTGGACCACCAGGTTGCCGATGTCGCGACCTTCGGAAATGACGCCGCGATCGAGCGCGGAGTTCCGCCCGGGTGTCCAGCTGATGCGCAAATCGCCCACCTGCAGGTCGCCGCGCTTCCTGATCAGGTCCAGCGGCCACGCCTGGTCGCCCACTCTGACGACATAGGTCATCGGGGCGACGTCCTTGGGATACTCCCCGCGATACAGGAACGGCCGCGCGGCCGTGTCGTAGCCTCGATAGGGGTTGATGCCGTAGGGCCTCAGGCGCGGGTTGCCGGGGACCAGGACCAGGCCATTGGGGTGGCGGTCGCCGAACGCGGCGACGGATTCCACCCGTGCGGGCAGCACTTCCAGGGTCTTGCCGTCCATTTCGCCGACGATGCCGGTTCCGGTAAATTGTTGCCACCAGCTCTCGGTCTGGCGGTCATACATCACCAGATCGCTGTTGCGCAGCTTGCCGGTGGTGCCGAAGTCGAGCACCCGGCCGTCCACGCGCCGGTCGAAGACGACGGCCGAGTTGCACAGCGGGCAATAGGTCACCGATATCGGCACGCCGCCCACCGTGTCGTTGACGATCTCGTGCCAGATCAGAATGCGCAGCGGATAGGCACGCGCATCACCGTGGAGATCGACGCTGATCACCGGCGCGGTCGCGGCCAGATCGCCGGCCTCGGCAAGGGGGACGAATTC
>CAYFYS010000245.1:0-4331 GCA_964347365.1 uncultured Rhodospirillaceae bacterium
GCAGTGTCGGTAATTGTTGATCTGATAGCAGAAGGACGGATAGTCCGCCTAAGCCTTGAGCATGCGCAGCACCTCTCGTGACTGGCGTTCGGCATAGAAGCCGGGCCGCTGCGCATCGAGCAACGCGAATTCGTCCGGCCCGAAATCGTCCAGCGCGACAACGCGGAGATAATCCCAATCCTCGCGCAGCAGGGGCGATTTCGTGCCGTTGGCTGCGTCACCCGGCCCGTGAACCGCATCGTCCATGGGTCTGCCTCCGATCCGGTCGATAGCACGGCGCACGTGTTGGAGACAACCGCGCCGGACGTCTCGGCAGGGTTCAGTGCAGCGATCGGATCATGCCGCCGTCAACGATGATCGTTGCGCCGTTGATGAACGATGCCCGTTCAGATGCCAGGAAGGCGACCACCGCGGCCAGTTCCTCCGGCCGGCCGATGCGACCGAGCGGGATCGTCGCGGCATGCTTGGCGGCGTATTGTTCCTCGGTCAGACCGGCGTATTCGGAACCGGCAAGAAAACGCGCGGTCATGATGCGGCCGGGGGCGATGCAGTTGAACAGCACGTTGTGCCGTCCCTCGGTCACCGCGAGCGACTTGAACAGCCCCACGATGCCCGGCCGCAACGCGTTGGAGAGCTCGAGCTGGTCGACCGGTTGGCGGACCGAGGACGGGACGATGCTCAGCACCCGGCCCCAACCGGCGGCCTTCATCCCCGGCAACACGCCACGGACCAAGCGCACGATCGACATCATCGAGACCTCGAACCCCTCCTGCCAGTCTTCGTCGCCGAGCGCATCGAACCCACCGCGCGGCGGGCCGCCGTTGTTGGCGAGCAGGATCTCGATCGGGCCAAGCCGGTCCGCAACCCCGGTGATCAACCGGTCGGTGTCTTCAGCCCTGGCTGTATCGGCGATGAAGGAAGCGACCTCGCCGCCGGTCGCCGCTGCGATCTCCTTGGCGGCCTCTTCGAGACGTCGGCTATGGCGGGCACAGATGGCCACCCGGACACCCTCGGCCGCCAGCGCCTGAGCCGAGGCGTAGCCGATGCCGGTGCTGCCGCCGGTGACCAGCGCGACCTTGCCGGCGATCCCGAGATCCACGATCGCGCTCTAAGGCAGGAACGCCTCGAGATCGACGGAATCGAAGTTCTTCGGCACCGCGCGCTCGAAACGAGCCCGCGCCTCGACCTGGGTCGGCGCCGGCATGGTGGCGTCGATCAGCCACTTGGTGCCTATCCGGTGCAGGCTGTCCATGCCCTCTACGATCGGCGAGATGTTGTCGAGCGGGAAGACACGCGTGTTGGGAATCAGGGTAACGTCCCTCTCGGCGTGGACGCGGGTGGTCATCGACCACATCACCTGGCGCAGGTCGGAGGCGTCGATATCCTCATCGACCGCGATCGCGAGCTTGGGGTGCAGGTAGGGGCCGGACAGCGCAGCCATCAGTGCGGTCTTGACCTGGCCCTCGACGCGCGGGTGGATCTTCAGGACAAGCATCATCAGCCCGGCGGCGGTCACGCAGCGCACGTCGCGCAGATCAAGCCCGCCCTCGACATTGCGCAGATGCTCTCGGGTTGCGATCTCGATGCCCAGCGCCGTGGTCTGCTGGGTGTCGGTGACCGGGAAGCCGCAATGAATGGCGTAGAAGACCGGCTCGCGTCGCCGCGTGATCGCCTTGACCCTCAGGATTTCGGCATGGCCTTGTTGGGCATAGGTCCCGGGGACCTCGCCGCACGGGCCCTCGGGCTCGACGTGGTTGGGCAGAACCTCGCCCTCGATCACCAGCTCGGCCTCGGCCGGCACATCGATATCGATGGTCTCGCATCTGACCATGCGCACACCCTCGCCGAGCAGGCCGCCGGCAAGCTCGAGCTCATCGACGCCGAAGCGGGTGGTGTAGGCCGAGCCGAAGAAGATCGCCGGGTGGACGCCGTAGACCATTGCCACCGGCATCGCCTCGCCACGGGCGCAGTACATATCGTAGATCCGCCGCGCCTGGCGATGCAGCATCAGGAAGCCGGTCTTGTCCCGGCCCATGATCTGCTGGCGGTGGATCGACATGTTGCGGATGCCAGTCTCGGGGTCCTTGACGATCGCCATGCCGGAGGCAAGGAAGCGTCCGCCGTCCTTCTCGGAGGTGATCATCGCCGGGATGTCGTGGAGATCGGCATCGGTCCCGACCAGCTTGACTTCCTTGACCGGAGCCGCCGCCTCGCTTGCCGCCACGCAGGCGAGCGGCCGGCGCAGCCGCGCCGACATGGTCTCCAGCATCGCATCTTCGTCGATGCCGAGCCCGATCGCCCACTTTTTGCGGTCGGCAAGGATCTGGCTGCAGGCCTGCCAGTGCGGGTGTCCCTTGATGTTGGTGAACAGACTCGACTTGCCGAGCTCGTTATAGGCCTTCCACTCGCCTGCGGCCATGTTGGTCAGCGGATCCACTTCCTTGGTGAAGCGGATCATCTCGCCCTGCTGTTCGAGATTCTTCAGGAAGGTACGATAGGACTGGTCGGGCACGTAGCGCCTCCAGGGCGCATGCGCGCCGTTCGTTCTCGATCGCCGGGGTGCGTTTTAGTGAGCCGTCCGGCCCGGCGCAACCTCATGCCGAGACGGCGAGCGCGGCATATCGAGCGCGATGGGCGGCCTCGTTGCCGTGGCGGCTCGACAGGGCCATGGCGCGCTTGAAGTAGTGGCCGATCTGATGCTCGTCGGTGAAGCCGATGGCGCCATGCATCTGGATGGCGGACTTGGTCACGCCGAGCGCGGCGCCGGAGGCCTTGGCCTTGAGCGCGGCAAGCATCTCCGGGCTTGCGCGGCCCTCATCGAGTGCTGCGGCGACCTGGAACAACAGCGAGCGCGTCACCTCGACCGCGACATGGTCGTCGACCGCCCTGTGCTGGAGAGCCTGGAAGCTGCCGATCGGCGCCCCGAACTGACGGCGGGTCCTGCTGTATTCGACCGCGATGTCGAGCGCCTTGCCCATGACGCCGAGCAGCTCTGCGCTCGCACCTACCAGCAGGGCCGCGGCGGCCCCATCGATCAGGACGCCGGCTGCGTTGCCGCGCGCCAGCACGGCGTCCGGCGGTACGCACACCTGTTCGAAGGCGATCCTGCCGAGCGGTTGGGAGTCGATGCCGGCGCGGCAGGCAATACGCACGCCCGGCGCATCGCAGGGCACGTGCGCCAGCACCGGCCCGGCATCGCTTGCGGCGTTAACCAGTACGCCGTGGAGCGCATCGAGCCCGGCGATCCCATCCTTGGCGCCGGAAATCTCCAGGCCGCCCGCCTCGCCGGGCGCGGCACGGGTGGTCGAGCGGGCGGGATCGAGCGCGCCGTTGCCCTCCTGGAAGGCGGGGACGACGACACGGTGGCCGGCCAGCATTTCCGGCAGCAGCGTCCGCTGGAGCACGGCGCTGTCGCCGGCGGCGATCGCGCGCGCCGCCGCGGTTGTACCGCCGAGCGGGGTTGCGATCAGCGCCCGACCGGCTTGTTCGAGGACCAGCGCGAGCTCGGTCGCACCCAGCCCGGTGCCGCCGTGATCGACATCGACCAGCAGCCCGATCCAGCCCGCCTCGGCGATCGCCCGCCAGGCGTTGCCGTCGACGCGCGCACACAGCGCGGCGGCGCTCTGCCGCAGCAGGGCCTGTTCCTCGCTCAGCGGCAGTTCCATTCCCCGGTCAGGGCTCGCGGGCGGCAAGCGCACGCAGCGCGCCCTTGAGGACCTTGCCGGTGCCCGTGCGCGGCAGCGTCTCGACGAATCGGATATGCCGGGGCTTCTTGTAGCTGGCGATACGCGCCCGGCAGTGGTCGATCAACGCCTCGGCCTCCGGCGGGCCGTCCGGCCCGTGCTCGACGAAGGCCATCACCGCCTCGCCGAACTCCGGATCGGGTACGCCGATCACCGCCGCATCGGCGACGCCGGGATGTCCGCTGAGCGCCAGCTCGACCTCCTTGGAATAGATGTTGAGCCCGCCGGAGACGATCATGTCCTTGACCCGGTCGACAAAATAAAGATAACCGTCCGGGTCGCTGCGCAGCAGATCTCCGGTGCGGATCCAGCCGCCCTCCAGGATGGTTTCCGCGTCGGCCTCCGGCCGGCGGTAATAGCCCCGCATGGTCATCACCTCGCCCGGTGCGCCGCAGCGCACCAGCGCCTCACCGGCTTCGCCGGGTGCTACGTCGTTGAACGCCGAATCGACCAGCCGGACTTCGACACCCGGCACCGGCCGGCCGACGGACTCCGGACGAGCGCGCTGCTCCTCCGCTCTCAGGCAGGCAACGAACCCCGTCTCGGTCTGGGCGAGGAAGCTGTAGATCGCAAGATCCGGCAGGATCC
>CAYFYS010000246.1:0-4324 GCA_964347365.1 uncultured Rhodospirillaceae bacterium
CATCGTGCTCGTGTTCCGCGACCAGGATCTGGATCAGGACGCGCAGCTCCGGTTTGCGGCGCAGTTCGGCGTTCTCGGCGAACGCTCGCGACCGCCGGAAAGGCGGGCCGAAGGCGCCGATTCCCACCCCGCGATCATGCTGGTGTCGAACATACGCCGGAACGGCGCACCGATCGGCTCGCTGCCGGATGGCGAGATGTGGTTCCACCACGACATGTGCTACCATCCTGCACCCTATCGCGGAACGATGCTCTATGCGATCGAGATCCCGACCCGGGGCGGCAACACGCTGTTCGCCGACATGTACGCCGCCTATGACGGGCTGGAGGAGTCGCTCAAGGCCGAGATCCGGGGCAAGCGGGCGCTCCAGATCTACGACTATTCGGTGCGCGGGCGGGTTTCGCCCGACGGCGACATCGACCGCTATCCCCACCATGTCCAGCCGGTGGCGATCACCCATCCGCTGAGCGGCCGCAAGGCGCTCTATGTCAACCCGCTGATGACCGCGCGCATAGAGAACGTTACGCCCGCCCGCAGCGAGGCCCTGCTCGAACGCCTGTTCGGTTTCGTCGCGCGCCGGGAAGTCATTTACGAGCATGCGTGGCGGCCGGGCGACCTCGTGATGTGGGACAATTGGTGTTCGGCGCATGCGCGCACCGACTTTCCGTCGGACCAGCGCCGGCTGCTGCGCCGCTGCACCATCCTGGGTCGGAAGCTGAGCGAATAGAGAGAAGACCGATGGCCATCCGGATCAACAAGCTCACTGCGCATATCGGCGCCGAGATCGACGGTCTCGACCTGAGGGTCCGCCCGAGCCCGACCGATCTGGCGGCGGTCTACGACGCTTGGCTGGACAATATCGTCATCGTCTTCCGCGGCCAGAAGCTGGACCAGGCCGACCTCCTCCGCGCAACCGGATATTTCGGTTCCACAGGCGGCAACGCCCGGCCCAGGGAATACCGCAGCGCGGCCCAGCTCGAAATGCTGCCGGGGATCATGCTGATCTCCAACGTGCGCGCGAATGGCGAGCCCATCGGCGCACTGCCCGACGGCGAGATGATGTTTCATCACGATATGCTGCACGCCGAGATCCCGGACAAGGGGACTTTCCTCTACGCGGTCGAGGTTCCAAGCCATGGCGGCAACACGCTGTTCGCAAGCGGCTATGCGGCTTACGAGACGCTCGATGAGGAGCTTCGCTGCGCGCTGGAGGGAAGACGCGCCTTTCATCACTACAACTACGGCTCCCAGCACCGCGGCGACAATATCGGCACCCCGGCGTTCTCGGAATCGGTCCACCCGGTCTTCCGCACCCATCCTGAGACCGGCCGCAAGGCGATCTACGTGGACCGGCTGATGACCGAATACGTGCTCGACATGGAAAAGTCCCAGAGCGACGCCCTACTCGAGCGGGTGTTCGACCATTCCGAGAAGGACGCGTTCGTCTACGAGCATGTCTGGCGACCGGGCGATCTGCTGCTGTGGGACAATCGCTGTTCGATGCACGCACGCCGGGATTTTCCGTCCGGGGAGCGGCGCCTGATGTGGCGCACCACGCTCGCCGGAGACGACCGCCCCCGTTGAACCGGCCGAGGCGATGGTGGCCAAAATCCTCAGCAGCGCCCAGATCGCGGCCTACGCACGTGAGGGGTTCGTCTTTCCGGTGCGTATCATGGACAGTGCCGAGGCCGCCGGGCTGCGCGCGCGCTTTCACGCCCTGGAGCGGCGCCTGGGCGCCGAGCCCCAGCAGCGCTTCAAGATAAAGGCCCATTTGCCCCTGCCTTGGCTCAACGCGCTGGTGCGCAACCCGATCATGCTCGATGCGGTGGAGGATCTGATCGGCCCCGACATACTGTGCTGGGGATCGAGCTTCTTCACCAAGAAGGCGCGTGACCGGCGCTTCGTCTCCTGGCACCAGGACTCGACCTATTACGGCCTGCGTCCTGCCGAGACGGTCACCACCTGGGTCGCCTTCACCGACAGCACGATCGCCTCGGGCTGCGTGCGGTTCGTCCCCGGCACCCACAAAGACGGCGTCCTGGACCACGTCGAGACCCATGATGCGGACAATCTGCTGATGAAGGGCCAGACCATCGCCGGGGTTGACGAGGCCGCGGCGGTCGATTGCGAGCTCGCGGCGGGCGAGGTCTCGATCCATCACGAATCGGTCGTCCACGGATCGAACCCCAACGAAAGCGACGGGCCGCGCATCGGGCTGTCGATCCATTACATCGCCCCTCATGTCCGCCAGACCGCCTTTGATCGCGCGACCGCGATGGTGGTGCGCGGCCGGGACACCCACGGCTACTGGCAGCCCGAACCCGAGCCCCGGGAGGATCTCGACCCGGTCTGTCTGGCCGCGCTGGACGCCGTCTATGCGCAATACCGCAGCGGGATCGGCAGGCAGGGCTGATCGGCGACGCACCGGAGACTGCGCCGCCGGACGGTCGGGGCAGGGCACATGTGTCTTGGCAAAGCGCCTGCAAGTGGGCATGTTGCCCCACGCTTGCGCAACGCGGGCGCCGGGTGGTCCGCGCCCAGGAACGGCAGAGCCATGAAGATCGCGGTTCCCAAGGAAAGACGGCCCGGCGAGCGCCGCGTGGCCGCATCCCCGGATACCGTCAGGAAGTTCGTCGGGCTCGGTGCCGAAATCGTCGTGGAGTCCGGCGCCGGCCACGGCGCCGCGATCCCCGATGCGGCGTTTGGCGAAGCCGGCGCAGCCCTCGTCCACGACGCGGCCGCGACGCTGGGTGCCGCCGACATCGTCCTGAAGGTCCAGCGCCCGATGATCGCCGGCGAGGGCGATATCGACGAGGTCGCGTTGATGAAACCGGGCTGCGTGGTCGTCGGCATGCTGGCGGCGCTGCAGCACCCCGGCCACGCCGCGGCCTATGCCGATGCCGGGCTGACCGCCTTCGGGCTGGAGCTACTCCCGCGGATCACCCGGGCGCAGCCGATGGACG
Organism: uncultured Rhodospirillaceae bacterium; assembly: GCA_964347365.1. Classification (GTDB taxonomy): domain Bacteria; phylum Pseudomonadota; class Alphaproteobacteria; order MPNO01; family MPNO01; genus CAYFYS01. Next base: position 2,964 of record CAYFYS010000246.1, read on the forward strand.
TGCTGACCTCGCAGGCGAACATCGCCGGCTACAGGGCGGTCATCGATGGTGCGCACGCCTTCGGCCGCGTCTTTCCGATGATGATGACCGCCGCCGGGACGATCCCGCCGGCCCGCGTGCTGGTGCTGGGGGCGGGCGTGGCCGGGCTCCAGGCGATCGCGACCGCGCGCAGGCTGGGCGCCATCGTGACCGGCTATGACGTCCGCCCCGCGGTCAAGGAACAAATCGAGAGCCTGGGCGCGAAGTTCCTCGATGTCGAACCGGCGGCGGCCGCTGAGGCCGAGACCGCCGGCGGCTATGCCAGGGAGATGGGCCAGGACTATCGCGCGCGCCAGGAGGCTGCCCTCCGCGCGGTGCTGCCGGCCCAGGACATGGCGATCTGCACCGCGCTGATCCCCGGCCGACCGGCGCCGGTACTGATCACCGAGGCGATGGTGAAATCCATGCGGCCGGGCTCGGTGATCGTCGATCTTGCCGTCGAGCGGGGCGGTAATTGCGCGCTGAGCGTGCCGGGCGAGGCGGTCACCAGGCACGGCGTGCGAATCCTCGGCCACGCCAACGTTCCCGGCCGGCTCGCCGAGGACGCCTCCGCAATGTATGCCCGCAACGTCTTCAACTTCCTTGCCCCGTCCTTCGATCGCCAGACCGGGGCGTTCGCCATCGATTACGCCGATGAGATCGTCAAGGCCTGTCTGATCGCGCGTGGCGGATCGGTGGTCCACCCCCTGCTGGCGGACCAGGCGGCGGAGGAGGTTGCGTGAACCCGCCCGCGGTAGCCCAGCCCGCCGCCGCGGCGGAAGCGGCATCGGATCCGTTCATCTTCCTGTTCACCGTCTTCGTGCTGGCGATCTTCGTCGGCTACTACGTCGTCTGGAACGTCACGCCGGCGCTTCATTCGCCTCTGATGAGCGTCACCAACGCGATCTCCTCGGTGATCATCGTCGGCGCGCTGATCGCCGCCGGCCCGGCAGGCATGGACTTTTCCAAGGCGATGGGGCTGCTTGCGGTCACGCTGGCCTCGGTCAACATCTTCGGCGGGTTCATCGTCAGCCAGCGCATGCTGCGCATGTACAGGAAAAAGCGATGAGGCGGGACATCGGCCTTGTCTGACGCGCTGACGGGTCTCGCCTATCTGGCCGCTGCGATCTGCTTCATTCTGGCGCTGCGCGGCCTGTCTTCTCCCGAGACCGCGCGGCGCGGCAACGCGATCGGCGCCGTCGGCATGGCGATCGCGATCCTGACGACGCTGGCGGACCCCGACGTGATCGCCTTGGAGACGATCGCCGCCGGCGTGCTGGTCGGCGGAGCGATCGGCACCGTGGTCGCGCTGCGCATCCGGATGACGGACCTGCCGCAGCTCG
>CAYFYS010000247.1:0-4323 GCA_964347365.1 uncultured Rhodospirillaceae bacterium
GTGACTGGCAAGACCGCATGGGAGGCCGGACGGGAGGCGGGCTTGGACGCTGAGGCGCGCACCGGGGCGATCAGGGGCTTTCTGGCGTCCGCCGGTTGGCCCGAGGCGGCGCTCGCCCCGCTTGCCCAGGACGCCTCCTTCCGCCGCTACTGGCGGGTACGCCGCCCCTCGGAGACCGCTGTGCTGATGGACGCCCCGCCGGACCGCGAACGCACCGGGCCCTACCTCGCCATCGCCCGCCATCTGCGCGGCCTGGGCTTCAGCGCCCCGGCGGTGTTGGCGAACGACACCGCTCTGGGTCTGCTGCTGCTCGAGGATCTCGGCGAGGATACGTTCACCCGTCTGCTGGCCGACGGCGCCGACGAGCCCGCACTCTACCGGCTTGCGGTCGATGTGCTGATCGCCCTGCACGCCAACCCGTGGGAGGAGGCGGTCCCGGCCGGGCTGCCGCGCTACGACGACGGGCTGCTGGCCGAAGAGGCCGACCTGCTGATCGACTGGTATGCGCCCTGCGTCCTGGGCAGGCCGGTCGGCGGACATGCGCGCGCCGCCTACCGCACGCGCTGGAAGGCGGTCTTCGAGGCCGCGCGCGGGGTCCCCGAGACCCTGGTGCTGCGCGATTATCACGTGGACAACCTGATGAGGCTCCCCGACCGGCAAGGCATCGCCGCCTGCGGCCTGCTCGATTTCCAGGACGCGGTCACGGGACCGGTGAGCTACGATTTCGTCTCGCTGGTCGCGGACGCGCGCCGTGACCTCGCGCCCGGGCTGGCGGCCGACATGAGAGGGCGCTACCTCGCCGCATTCCCCAGCCTGGATGCGGCCGCGTTCGATTGCTCCTGCGCGGTGCTCGGTGCGCAGCGCCATTGCAAGGTGCTCGGCATCTTCACCCGGCTTTGTCTGCGCGATGGCAAGCCCGGCTATCTCGATCACATCCCACGGGTGTGGCGACTGCTGGAGACCGCAGTCAGCCACCCGCGCCTTGCGCCGATCCGCGACTGGCTGGACCGCCACCTGCCGCCGCCGATGCGCATCGCCCCGCGGCGGGGCAACGCCGCATGAGACCGCGGCACGCGATGGTGCTCGCCGCCGGGCGCGGACTGCGCATGCGCCCCGTGACCGAGACCTTGCCAAAGCCGCTGATCACGGTCGGAGGCCGGTCGATGCTCGACCGGGTGCTCGACCAGATCGATGCCTTCGGCGTCGAATCGGTGGTGGTCAACACCCACTATCTCGGCGATCGGATCGCGGCCCATCTGCGCGGCCGGGCGCAACCGCGGACCGTGTTGTCGTGCGAGGAGACGCTGCTGGAGACCGGCGGCGGCGTAGCCAGGGCGCTGACCTTGCTGGGCGCGGAGCCGTTTTTCGTGATCAACGCCGATGTCGTCTGGCGCGACGGGCCGACACCGGCGCTCGACCGACTGGCCGATGCCTGGCGCGAGAACGCGATGGATGCGCTGCTGATGATGAACCGTGCGGTGACCGCGCACGGTTATGAAGGCCGCGGCGATCACTTCATGGACCCGGGCGGCGCCCTGCGGCGGCGCGACGATCACACGGTCGCACCCTATGTGTTCGCCGGCGTGCAGATCCTCCATGCGCGGCTTTTCGCCGGCGCACCGCAAGGCGCGTTCTCGCTCAACCTCCTCTACGACAGGGCGGAGGCCGCGCGGCGTCTGTTCGGGATCGTCCATGACGGGGAGTGGTTCCACCTCGGCACGCCGGACGCCCTGAAACTTGCCGAAGACCGGCTGCTGGGCCGCCCCGGCGCCCATGACTTCCACGTCGGATAGCCCCGGCCGGGCGGCCGCCCTGTCGGGCGTGTTCACGATCCCGGCGGGGGAGCGCTTCGTCGATGCGCTGGCGCGCGGCCTGCTGACGGCGAACCACGACACGCCGCGCGCGCTTGCCGCGATCACCGAGCTCCTGCCCAACCGGCGATCCTGCCGGGCGCTGATCGATGCCTTCTCGCGGCAATGCCGGGACGGCGCGCTGTTGCTGCCCGGGATCATGCCGATCGGCGAGATCGACACCGAGGAGATCGTCTCCGACGACGAGCCCGACGGGCCCGCAGACCTCGCGCTGCCGCCGGCGATCCCGGAATTGCGGCGTCGGCTCTTGCTGACCCGGCTCATCCTCGCCGTGCCGGGCGCCACGGGAGTGTCGGACCCCGCCCAGGCGGCGCGGCTGGCCCGCGAGCTCGCCGCGCTGCTCGACCAGATCCACACCCACCGGGTCGGGTTCGAGCGCCTGGAAGAGCTTGCCCCGGCCGAGCTTGCCGAGCACTGGCAGGTCACCCTCGGGTTCCTGCGGCTGCTGAGCGAGCACTGGCCGGCGATCCTCGACGCCGAGGGCGCGCTGGACCCCGCGATGCGGCGTAACCGGATGATCGAATGGCGAATCGCGGCGTGGCGCGCGATGCCGCCGGCCGGGCCGGTGGTCATCGCCGGCTCGACCGGCAGCATCCCTGCGGTACGCGATCTCATGAAATTCGTCCACGGTGCGGGTCTGGGTGCGATCGTCCTGCCCGGGCTCGATCGGACGCTCACGGAACCAGCCCTGTCCGCCTGCGGTCCGACCCATCCGCAATACGGGCTCCTCCAGGTGCTCGCCCCGCTTGGCCTCGAGCCGGGCGACGTCCCCGTGTGGCCCGGCGCCAAGCCGACGTGCAAAGCCGTGTTGCGCGGCCGGTTGATCGCCACCGCAATGCGCCCCGCCGCACTTCCGTCGGATTCGATCGATCCGGTGCGCCTGGACCGCGCGATCGCCGCGGTGACGCGGATCGATTGCGCCGGCCCGCGGGAAGAGGCCGCAACGGCCGCGCTTCTCCTGCGCGAGGCGCTGGAGACCGAGGGCAAGACGGCTGCGCTGGTGACGCCGGACCGCGATCTGGCGCGCCGGGTCGCTGCTGAACTGCGCCGCTGGGGCATCGAGATAAACGATTCGGGCGGCCGGCGGCTCGACCTGACGCCGCCGGGCGCGTTTCTGCGGCTGACCGCGCTGCTGGTCGCGGAACGCTGGGCGCCGGTGCCGCTGCTCGCCGCGCTCAAGCACCCGATGGCGGCCGGCGGGCTCGATCGGGGCACCTTCCTCCGCCGGGTGCGGGAGATCGAGCGTCGGGTGCTGCGCGGCCCACGGCCCGAACCGGGGGCCGACGGGCTGATCCGGGCCTTTGAACGGGCCGGCGCGGCGACCGGCATGGTGCGGTGGCTCGAAGGCGTGTGCGCGATGCTGGCCCCGCTCGAAGGCGATCGCGCAATGCCGGTCCCTGCGCTGGTCAAGGCCCATGTCGCCTGTGTCGAGGCGCTTGCCGCCAAGGCCGGTGTCGCGGGTGCGCAGACGCTATGGGCCGGTGACGCCGGCGAGGCCGCTTCCGGGTTCCTGTCCGATCTTGCCCAGGCCGGCCGCGATTTCGGTGCGGTCTCGTCGCGCGGCTGGGCAGACCTCCTGGAGACGCTGATGCGCCCGGTGGTGGTCCGCCCGCGCCATGCCGGACACGACCGAATCGGCATCTGGGGCGTGCTCGAAGCGCGGCTGATCGGCGCCGACCGGCTGATCCTCTGCGGGCTCAACGAGGGCACGTGGCCGGCCGAGCCACCACCGGACCCGTGGATGCGCCGGCCGATGCGCGCGGCCTTCGGGCTGCCGCCCAACGAGCGGCGGATCGGCCAGGCCGCCCATGATTTCGCCCAGGCCTTCGCCGCGCCGGAACTGTTTCTCACCCGGGCGACGCGGCTGGCCGGCTCGCCGACGGTGCCCTCACGCTGGCTGCTGCGGCTGGAGAACGCGGTCCCGGGCGGCCCGCTCGACCTGGGGCGGGGCGCAGCGCGGCCGCTGGCATGGCAGCGCGCGCTTGCCCGCCCGGCCGCGATGGTCGTGCCCCGCGCGCCCGCCCCGACGCCGCCGCACGCCGCACGGCCGCGCAAGCTCTCGGTCACCCAGATCGAGACCCTGATCCGGGATCCGTACGCGGTCTATGCCCGCCACGTTCTCGACTTGAGGGCGCTGGAGGAGATCGACGCCGATCCCGGTGCGGCCGAACAGGGCAGTTTCGTCCACAGCGCCCTGGATGCGTTCCTGCGCAGCTTCCCCGACGAGATCCCGGCGGATGCGCGCGCCCGGCTGCTGGATATGGGCCGGGACGCGCTCGGCCCGCTGTCCCACCGTCCGGGGGTGCGCGCGTTCTGGTGGCCGCGCTTCGTGCGGGTGGCCGACTGGTTCCTGGCCATGGAGCGTGAACGCCGCGCCGGGATCGCCCGGACCTGGACCGAGATCGAGGGCAAGATGCCGGTCTGCGCGCCGGGCGGGCCCTTCACCCTGACC
>CAYFYS010000248.1:0-4311 GCA_964347365.1 uncultured Rhodospirillaceae bacterium
GACCCGTATCGGCGCGCCGGTGAGCCAGGCCTGGATGTTCTCGACCGCGCCGGCGTAGTAGCCGCGATAGTTCTCGATCGTCACATAGCCCAGATGCGGGGTGAGCACCACGTTGTCGAGCCGCCGGAAGGCGTGGCCGCGCGGTAGCGGCTCGACATCGAAGACATCGAGCGCCGCACCGGCGATCGCACGCCGCTCCAGGGCATCGATCAGCGCCGCCTCATCGAGGATCGGCCCGCGTGAGGTGTTGACCAGCCACGCCGAAGGCTTCATCAGCGCAAGCTCGGCAGCCCCGATCAGGCCGCGCGTGCGCTCGCTCAGGACCAGGTGGATGGTGATGACGGCGGCCTCGGCCATCAGCCGATCCTTGCTGGACAGCGATGCGCCAATTTTGGCGCATCGCTCCGGGCCGAGGTTCCGGCTCCAGGCGATCACCTCCATCCCGAAGGCCCGGCCGATCTGCGCTACCTGAACGCCGAGCCGTCCGAGACCGATGACGCCCAGCGTCTTGCCGCGCAGCCCGTGTCCCACTGTGTGTTGCCAGCCGCCGTCCCGGACGATGCGGTTCTCCTGCGGGATGTTGCGCAACAGGGCAAGGATCAGCCCCCAGGTGAGCTCGGCCGTCGGGTAGCCCAGCGCCGGCGTGCCGCAGACCACGACCGCGTTGTCCCGGGCGGCCGCGATGTCGATCGCGCGGTTGCGCATCCCGCTGGTCAGCAGCAACTCCAGCCTGGGCAGCTTCTCCAGTACGGAGCGCGGAAACGGCGTGCGCTCGCGCATGATGCAGATGATTTCGAAACCGCCCAGCAGCCGGGCAATCTCGTCCTCGCCTTCGATATGGGCGTCGAAGACCTCGATCTCGACCGCATCGGTGAGCACCGACCAGTCGGCCATTTCCAGCGCGCAGCGCTGGTAGTCGTCCATGATCGCGCAGCGCTTCATCGGTTCTTCCCCGATCGATGGCCTATACTACTGGAACACGGCACGGGGGGAACGCGGCGATGGGCCATCTGCAGAACGGGCGATGGACTTCCGATGATACGCTGGTCGAGCTTGACGGCGGCAGATACGCCAAGAAGCCGGCCCGGTTCCGTGGCTGGGTGCGTGCCGATGGCGCCGGCGGCTTCCCGGCCGCGCCGGGTCGTTATCACCTCTACTCCTCGCCGGGCTGTCCGTGGGCGCACCGTGCGGTTCTCTTCCGCGTCCTCAAGCGGCTGGAGCCCGTCATCGGCCTGACCGAGACCCACCAACGCGCCGGCGGCGAAGGCTGGGCGTTCGGTGCCGAAGGTCATGTCGTGCCCGGCACCGACCGCCGGGTTGCGTATCTGCACGAGGTCTATGCCCTGTCCGATCCCACCTGTACGACGCGGGTGACGGTGCCGGTCTTGTGGGACTCGGCAACCCGCAGGATCGTCAGCAACGAATCCTCGGAGATCATCCGGATGTTCAATGCGGCCTTTGCCGCATTCGCCGCGCCGAGTCCCGACTACTGCCCGGCTGAACGAGTGGCGGAGATCGATGCGGTGAATGACAGAGTCCTCGAGGGTGTCAACAACGCGGTCAACGAATGCGGCCGGTCGATCACCCAGGACGCCTACGAAGCGGCCTTCGAGAAGCTGTTCGCCACGCTTGATAGGCTCGAGGCGCGCCTGGCGGTCCAGCGCTATCTGTGCGGCGACGTCCAGACCGAGGCGGATTGGCGGCTCTACCCGAACCTGATCCGCTTCGATGCGGTCTACTATGTCGGCTACAAGTGCAACCTCCGCCGGATCGAGGATTATCCCAACCTGTCGAACTACTTGCGGGACCTCTACCAGACTCCGGGGATCGCCGCGGTCAGCGATGTCGAGGCGATGAAGCGGGGCAGCTTCTCCAGGGCCGGGCCGATCGGCGCGAACGGCATCGTCCCCAAGGGACCGGCGCTGGACCTCGACCGCCCGCATGACCGCGACCGCTTCGGTCGCCCCGTGCCGGCTGCGGACCGAGCGCAACGACGCACCGCTTGAAGCCGCTCCCCTGGCTCGGAGGAGTGGCCGCCTGTCCCGTTTCTGCATCTTTACGGTCAGATGTCGGCCACACTTATCCCCGGACGCGCTGGCGGGGCGGCCGCACAGCGCTATGATCGTTCCCCGGCACGGCACCGGAGGCGGGGATGGCAGGCAGCGTCAACAAGGTCATTCTGGTCGGGAATCTCGGACGGGATCCCGAGATTCGTCATACCAAGGACGGCAGCCCGGTCGTCAACATGCCGGTGGCGACCTCGGAGCGTTGGCGTGACCGCGCCTCGGGCGAACAGCGCGAACGCACCGAGTGGCATCGGGTGGTGATCTTCAACGACCGGCTCGGCGAGGTCGCCCAGAAATATCTGCGCAAGGGATCGAAGGTCTATCTGGAAGGCCAGCTCCAGACGCGGAAATGGCAGGATCAGCAGGGCCAGGACCGCTACACCACGGAGGTCGTGCTTGCACGTTTCCGGGGCGAACTGACGATGCTCGACGGCCGGGGCGAGGGTGCGGCCACCGGCGATACGACCGGCGGCTTCGGCGGTCGGCCGGCGGGGACGGGCGCGGAGCTCGACGACGACATCCCGTTCTGAGTCCGCGCCACGCCGGCGCACGGGCGGTTCGGTCGCAGCGCCGGCAGCGTTGAGAAAGGCGATTGATTCTGCTATGTTCCACGTCGTTCGGAATGCGTTCCGGCCGGCGGCTCGGAACGCTTTAATTTTGTCCTTCCTCGAACGCCGCGACGTGCATTGACGGACGCCCAGCCACCACCGGCGACGCCGGAATTCGACATCACGCCCGTCAGCCTCGAAGAGGAGATGGAGCGCTCCTATCTCGATTACGCGATGAGCGTGATCGTCGCCCGCGCGCTGCCCGATGCGCGCGACGGCCTGAAGCCGGTGCACCGCCGGATCCTGTTCGCGATGAACGAGGAGGGCTATCAGTGGAACCGGCCGTACCGCAAATCGGCGCGGATCGTCGGCGACGTGATGGGCAAGTACCACCCGCACGGCGACGCGGCGATCTACGATGCGATGGTGCGCATGGCGCAGGACTTCTCCATGCGCCTGCCGCTGCTCGACGGGCAGGGCAATTTCGGCTCGATGGACGGCGATCCGCCGGCGGCGATGCGCTATACCGAGGTTCGCCTTACCCGGCCCGCGCACGAGATGCTGGAGGATATCGAGCGCGAGACCGTTGATTTTCAGGCCAACTACGACGAGGCCGCGCGCGAGCCCGAGGTGCTGCCGGCGAAGATCCCCAACCTCTTGGTCAACGGCGCCGGGGGGATCGCGGTGGGCATGGCGACCAACGTGCCGCCGCACAATCTGGGTGAGATCATCGATGCCTGCCTTGCCGTCCTCGACACGCCGGAGATCGGCATCGACGCGCTGATGGAGATTGTCCCCGGACCGGACTTCCCGACCGGCGGGATTGTTCTCGGCCGTTCGGGCGTCCGGTCGGCCTACCATTTTGGTCGCGGCTCGGTGGTCATGCGCGGGCGCACCCATGTGGAGGCGGTCCGCAAGGACCGCGAGGCGATCGTCATCACCGAAATTCCCTACCAAGTGAACAAGGCGCGGATGATCGAAAAGATCGCTGAACTGGTGCGCGAAAAGCGCATCGAGGGCATCGCCGATCTGCGCGACGAATCCGACCGCCACGGCGTACGCGTGGTGGTCGAACTCAAGCGCGACGCGGTGGCCGAGATCGTGCTCAACCAGCTCTTCCGCTTCTCGCCGCTGCAATCGACTTTCGGCGTCAACACCCTGGCTCTCGATCACGGTCGGCCGCAGGTCATGAACCTCAAGGCCATGTTGCGGGCCTTCACCGACTTTCGCGAAGAGGTGATCCGGCGGCGCACTGTCTTCGAGCTCGGCAAGGCGCGCACGCGTGCCCATCTGCTGGCGGGGCTGGCGGTCGCGGTGGCGAACATCGATTCGGTGATCGCGCTGATCCGTCGGGCGCCCGATCCGGCGCACGCACGGGCCGAGCTGATGGCTACGCCGTGGCCGGCGGGCGATGTCGCGCCCTTCGTTGCGCTGCTGGACGAGCCCGGGCACAGGGTGGTCGATGGCGTCTACACACTGTCCGAGGCCCAGGCCCGCGGCATCCTGGAGCTTCGACTCCAGCGCCTGACGGCGCTGGAGCGCGACAAGATCGGCGAGGAGCTCGAAACCTTGGCCGGGAAGATCGTCGATTACCTGGCGATCCTGGACTCGCGCGACCGGCTCCTGGAGATCCTCCGCAACGAGCTGCTGGAGATCAGGGACGCCTTCAGGACGGACCGCCGCACCCCGCTGGAGGA
>CAYFYS010000249.1:0-4307 GCA_964347365.1 uncultured Rhodospirillaceae bacterium
TCGCGAGAGCGACGAGAGTGCGCCGGACGTCTGACCGGAGGCAGGAGCCGGATGATGTCCGCCTGCTCTCGGTGGACCGGCTCTACCGGCGTACCGGCTTCGCTTCGGAGCGCGAGCGCATCGCGCATCTGTTCATGCTCTACGAGAGAATGCGGGCGCCTCTCGAAGCTGGGTATGAAGGCGAAAACGAAACGGCCTCGAAAACGCCTCGGCTGAGGGATACCGTGGGCAGCGCGTCCGGCGGACGGCGCATCGCTGCGCAAAGGGGACCTGTCATGACCAGCGACATCTACACCCATATTTTCCGGTGCTACTTCTATGAGCGGATGACGCGCGCCGCGCCGCGGCTGGAAAACATCGGCAAGCGGATGCAGCAGGTCGCGATGATCCACGACCTCGATGCCCGGTTCCGTCTGATGGATCGTTTCGCGGACTATGGCCAGGTGATCTCGCTGCCCAACCCGCCGCTGGAGGACATCACCGATCCGGCGACCGGGGCGACGCTCGCCCGGGCGGCCAACGATGCGATGGCTGCGCTGACAACGCGCCACCCCGACCGATTCCCCGCCTTCATCGCCGCGCTTGCGATGCACGACATGGACCAGGCGATGGATGAACTGCATCGCGCGATCGGCGATCTCGGCGCGCGTGGCGTCCAGATTTTTACCAACGTCGCCGGCAGGCCGTTGGACCGGCCGGAGTTCCAGCCGCTGTTCGCGGCCATGGCCGATTACGATTTGCCGATCTGGATGCATCCCGCGCGCGCGGCCGACATGGCCGACTACAAGGCAGAGTCCCGGTCGCGCTACGAGATGTGGTGGTGTTTCGGCTGGCCCTACGAGACCTCGGTCGCCATGACCCGGCTGGTCTTCTCCGGGCTGTTCGACCGGCACCCGGGAATCAAGATCATCACCCATCACATGGGCGGCATGATCCCGTTCTTCGACGGCCGGATCGGCGCGGGCATGGAGGTGCTGGGCCAGCGCACGACCGATGAGGATCACACCGGGGTGCTGGCGTCGCTGAAGCGGTCGCATCCGGATTATTTTCGGATGTTCTACGGCGACACGGCGATGTTCGGCAGCAATCTCGGCATCAAATGCGGGCTGGAATTCTTCGGCATCGACCACGTGGTGTTCTCGACCGACTGCCCGTTCGCGCCGGTGCCCGAGACCTTCGCCTCGATCGAGGCGCTGGATCTGGACGCGGACGACCGCGCGAAGCTGTTCGGCGGCAACGCACGGCGTCTGATGCGCCTTGACGGGTGATGAGCGAGGCGCTGTTCGTCCGCGGCGGGACCGTCATCGACGGGACCGGCCGCCCCGGCGTCCGCGCCGATGTCGCGGTGCGCGACGGCCGGATCGTCGCGCTCGGCGATGATCTTACCGCCGGCGGGGCGCGCGTGATCGAAGCCGGGGGCAGGGTGGTTGCGCCCGGCTTCATCGACATCAAAACGCATTCGGACTGGACGCTGCCCCTGATGCCGCTGTCGGAAAGCAAGGTCCACCAGGGCGTGACCACCGAGGTGATCGGCCATTGCGGTTATTCCTGCGCGCCGGTGCTGCCGGGCAAGGCCGAGGCGCTGGCTCGGTATCTGAGCCCGAGCGCGCCGTGGCTCGACTTCGAAGAGACGAATTTTGCGGCCTATGCGGCGGACTATCCGCGAACCTCGGTCAACCGGGCGATGCTGGTCGGGCACAACACGCTGCGGCTGATGAGCATGGGCATGGACGACCGTCTGCCGGAACCGGACGAGCGCGCCCTGATGATCCGGCTCCTGGAGGAGGCGCTCGACGGCGGCGCGCTCGGCATGTCCTCGGGCCTGTTCACCGCCCCCGGCTCATATGCCGAAAGCGAAGAGCTGGTGGCGCTGGGCCGGGTTCTGAAGGCCCGCGGGGCGCGCTATTTCACGCATCTGCGCGACGAGGCGAACACCGTCTTCGATGCCGTGGAGGAGGCGATAACGTTCGCCGAGCAAACCGGCGTCCACGTGCAGATCGTCCACGTGAAGCTTTCCGGCATGGACAACTGGGGCGGTGCGGAACGCCTGATCGCGCGGCTGGAAGCGGCGCGCCGCGGCGGTGCGGCGATCGACTGCGACCAGTACCCCTATACGGCGGCGAGCAACCCGCTGCGCAACCTGTTCCCGACCTGGCTTCAGGAGGGCGGGATCGATGCCATGCTCGGCCGGGTTTCGCACGCGGACGTGCGCGCGCGCCTGCGCGCCGAAATCGACCGGGACGGGCTGAACAATTTCGGCCGGATTCCGTCATGGGATGCGGTCCGCATCTCGATCTCGCCCGATCAGCCGCGATATGCCGGCCAGACGATTGCCGAGATCGCGACCCTGCGCGGCATCGATCCTCTCGACGCGGCGCTCGACCACCTACTTGCCGATCGCGGCCAGACCCGGGTCCTGGTCACCTCGATTTCCGAGGACGATGTGCGGGCGCTGATCGCCGCGCCCGAGGTGATGGTGGGCTCGGACGGCAATGCGGTGGCGCCTTACGGGACGACCGGCCAGGGCAAGCCGCACCCGCGCTTCTACGGCACGTTCGCGCGCATCTTGGGCCATTACGTGCGCGAACTGGGCCTGCTGCCGATCGAGAGCGCGATCCGCAAGATGACCGGCGCCTCGGCCGCAGCCCTGGGGCTTGCCGACCGGGGCGTGCTGCGCCGGGGCGCCGCGGCCGACGTGACGGTCTTCGATCCTGCGACGATCGCCGAACAGGCGACCTATCAGGACCCGCACCGGTTCGCCGTCGGGGTCGATCACGTGCTGGTCAACGGCATCGCGGTGCTGGCCGATGGCGTGCACACCGGCGCCGTGCCGGGCCAGATGCTGCGGCCGGCGTGAACGCCCGGAAGCGGGCTCAGCCGCCGGGAAACAGCCGGCCGACATCCGCATCGGCCAGCAGCTCTTCGCCCGGGCCGGCCTTGGCGAGCCGGCCGGACACCAGCACATAGCCGATATCGGCGAACTCCAGCCCCTTCCGGGCGTTTTGTTCGACGATGACGATGGTCTTGCCCTCGTTGCGCTGCAAATCGTCCAGGATCTCGAAGACCATGTCGATGAACCTGGGCTCGAGCCCGATCGAGGGCTCGTCGACCAGCAGAAGCGAAGGGCCCACGATCGCCCCCTTGGGCATGTCGAGCGAGATCGCATCATTGGCGACGATCCCGCCGAAGGCCTTGCTGGCGCCCCGGATCGCAAGCAGGGCCTCGCTCACCGCTCCGGCACCGATATAGTCCCAGCCTGCGGTGATCTCGCCGGCGGCGATGCCGAGCCCCAGCGTGCCGATGGCGAAATAGTGTCCGCGCAAACCCAGAACGCCGGAGCCCAAGACGACGGCCACCCCGGCTGCGGCCAGCCCGCCGGCCAGGGTTCCGATCGCCAGCCCCACCAGATACTGCTCGGTGGTGAAGATCAGGTTCATCACCTGCTGCAACAGGACACTGATGCCGAAGGTCGCCAGGATCGAGATGAAGAGGTCGCGGTCCACGACGCGGTGGATGACCGTCCGGCAAGGCCCCCAACCGAGCAGATAAAGCGCAAGCGCTTGGGGAACGAAGCCGGATCGGGCTTCGTTCCTGCCGGTGGGTCCGGCCGGGACCCGATGGTCGCGCGCGACAAAAATGGCCACACCGGCTCTCGCCTGGCGGTGCGGCGTGGGCTAGACTGACACTGGGTGGCCGAAGACGCCGACAAGGCGCAGCGGCCAGCCGCGTCGGAAGGGGAGGTGTGAATGCTGACCGTTGCCATGGTCGCCGGCGCCTTGGGGGGCGCGGCCTTGGTGGTCTGGTATTACAGGCGCAGACGAAGAATGGTTTCCGGCGAGGGCCGCCATGGTGTGGATACACCGGGCGCGCGTCTGGATCGTATCCGCCGCGCAGGTCTCTAGGGGCGACCGCCACCTGAGCCAGGGCCTGGACCGGCTGCGCGCTCCGGCGGCCGGCACCGGTCGGACGTTTGGTAATGGATGCACGGGTTCAGGCGAAATGGATCGCGACGTTCGAGCGGGTGTTCACGCTGTGCGCGCTGGCGCCCGGCGACCCGGTCGCAATCCTGTCGGAGACCCAGTCCCGGCCGATACTCGTCGAACTGGCCGAACTCGCCCTTGCGCGGCTTGAGACCAGGCCGTTCCATATCGTTCTGCCGAGCCCGGCACAGCGTGCCCCCGTACCGGTGCGCTCGACCGGGGCCTCGGATGCGATCCAGGGCCTTGAGCCGGCGATAACGGCGCTCGCCGGCTCCGTCATGGTGGTGGACTGCAGGGTCGAGGGCATCCTGCATGCGCCGGAACTCC
>CAYFYS010000250.1:0-4302 GCA_964347365.1 uncultured Rhodospirillaceae bacterium
GCCCCCGCCGGGCGTTACCCGGCACCGTGTTTCCGTGGAGCCCGGACTTTCCTCCCCCCGTGCGGGCACGGGGAGCGGCCATCCGGCCGGCTGACCGGATACAAGGTGGTGCCGCCGGCGCGGCGGGTCAACGCATCTCCTCGGCGACCGCCGTCAGCAGGCCCATGGTCGGCGTGTCCAGAAGGCCGTCGCAGCATGACGGGCGGAAGCGACGTTGGAAGGCCGTCAGCGCGGCGGCCAGGGACTCCGTCCCGGCCTCCAGCTTGTAGCCGCACCGCTGAAGCAGAATGCGTGCCGCAGCGGGCCGGGGCGCCACGGGCGCAGCGACCCGGCTGGGCCAGAAGGCAAGGCCACGGCGCGCCAGGCGTTGCCAGTCGAACAGCTCGCCCGGATCCTGCTTGCGCATCGGTGCCACGTCGGAATGGCCGACCACCCGGTGGGGCGGAATGTCGTGGCGGGCCAGGATCGTTGCCAGCAGCGCCTCGAGCGCGTCCATCTGGGCGTCGGGGAACGACCGGTAGCCGAACGCATGGCCGGGGTTGACGAGCTCGATCCCGATCGCGCGGTCATTGATGTCGGTCGCGCCCATCCACGAGGCCACCCCCGCATGCCAGGCACGCCGCTCCTCCGCGACCAGGCGGTGGATCGCGCCGGCTTCCTCGATCAGGTAATGGGCGCTGACCGAAGCCGCCGGATCGCACAACCGCGCGAGCGCCGTCCGGGCGGTCGGCATGCCGGTATAGTGCAGCACGACCAGATCGATGGACACCCTGGCCGGCCGCGCGCCGTGGTTGGGCGACGGCGTGTCGATCATCGCGCGGGCCGGACAGGCCGCGCCCGGGCACCACCACAAGCCCGGGCACGGATGGCGGCTGTCCGACCCGCCCGGCTGTGGAGCCTCAGGCCGCGCTGCGCCGGTGGCCGGACGGCCGGTCGCGACGGCTCTCCGGCTCGCGATAGGCCATCTTTACGTGTTCGGCGCAGTAGGAGAAGGTTTCCACCGTCTTTTTGCCGCAGTAGCGGAAGCCCTCCGTTCCGGGCTCGCCATAGGGCCACTGACAGGTTCGGAACGGGGAGGCCTTGTTCACCCGCAACAAGGAGACGAGCTCGGATTTCGTCGACATTGCGTATTCGCTTCCAGGAGAGCGTCTTGGTTTCCAGGGGGTCGGGATGCGCGAGAGGTCGCGGTGCGCGGTAGATATTGCGGACCGGGCGGGGCGTCAAGATCGCACCGCCCGGAATGCCGGCGCGGTGCGGCAAAATGTTGCAACCCCGGCAGGTACCGGGCGCGGGTGCTCAGCGCAGCCCGCGCTCTTTGACGATCCTGTCCCAGGCGGCATTGATCGTCGCCATCCGCGCGGTGGCAGTCTGGATGAAGTCGTCGGGCATGCCCTGGGCGATCAGCCGGTCGGGATGGTTCTCCCGTGTCAGGCGCAGCCAAGCCTGGCGAACCTCCGAATCCGAAGCGCGCCGATGGACGCCCAGGACCGCGTAAGGATCGACGTCATCGGCGCCGGCGTGACCGGCGCGCAGCCGGTTGAAGGTGGCCTCGTCGAGCCCGAACAGAGCCGCGACCTGCTCCAGATAGGCGAGCTCGGCCGGATGGACGACCCCGTCCGCATTGGCGATGTAGAACAGCGCGTTCAGAAGCTCTTCCAGCACCGCCGGGTTGGCGGCAAACATGCGCGCAACCTGGCGCGCATAGGGTTCGAAACCGCGCGCGTCCCTGCGGGCGCGATCGAACACCCGCCCGACGTTTCTGGCCTCCTCGGGCGGGACGTGGAACACCCGGCGAAAGGCTGCGATCTCGTCGCGGGTCACCCGGCCGTCGGCCTTGGCCATCTTGGCGCTGAGGACGATGACGGCGATGGTGAACGCGGTCTCGCGCGTGGAATCGGGGGCGTCGCTTTCGGCACCGCGCAGGCTGTCCACGGCATGCCCGGCGACCGCGCCGATCAGCGCACCCAGCGGCCCGCCAAGGGCGAGCCCCGCCGCGCCGCCGATGATCTTGCCCCAGATACCGGCCATCGGTCCCCGTTCCCGTCCGGGCGCTTGGCCCCGGGGCACTCTATCACCGTGGCACCAGTTGCGGGCGGCGGTTTGTCAATGCCCGGCGGCGGCGTATAAACCGGTAGCGGCCGTGCGCGCGACCGCCGGGAACGGGGGCGGCGATGACCACCGAAAAAATCCCCAGCGTGGCCGATCCGGTCGCGTTTCGCCTGCTGTGCCGGACGGGCGGCTTCGCCGGGCCGAGCTCCGGCCACGCGCCGGGCCATGTGCAGGCGAACATGGTGATCCTGCCGGCCGCCGAGGCGGCGGATTTTGCCGTCTTCTGTGCGCGCAACCCCGGGCCGTGTCCGATCCTGGAGGTTCTGGAGCCCGGCGATCCCGAGCCCCGGCAGACCGCACCCGGTGCGGACGTGCGCACGGATCTGCCGCGCTACCGCGTTTTCCGCAACGGGGCGTTGGCGGCCGAGCCGACGGAAATCACCGCCTTCTGGCGCGAAGATCTGGTGACGTTCTTGCTCGGTTGCTCGTTCATCGCCGAGGATGCGTTGCAGCGCGCCGGCCTGGTGATCCAGCACATCGCCGAGACCGGCTACGTGCCGATGTACCGGACCACGCGCCAGACCGTGCCCGCCGGGCCGTTCCACGGCCCGATGGTGGTCTCGATGCGCCCGTTCACGCCCGAGGACGCGAAGCGCGCGGCCGAAGTGACCGGCCGCTATCCGATGGCCCACGGCGCACCGATCCACGCCGGTGATCCGGCCGAACTCGGGATCGCCGACATCGCGGCGCCTGAATACGGCCGCCCGGTGCGGATCGAAGACGGCAAGATGCCCGTCTTCTGGGCCTGCGGCGTCACCCCGCAGGAAGCCATCGGCAACGCCCGGCCGAGCCTTGCGATCACCCACATGCCGGGCTGCATGTTCGTCGGCGACGGAACCGCCGAATCCACGCGCGTCTGACCGGGAGCCCCGACATGGACGGCAGCATTCGCAACAGCGGTATCGTGGAAGATCTGCGCGCGATCCTGGGCGAACGCGTGAGCACCAACCCGGGCGTGTGCGACCGCCACGGCCGCGACGAATCCCACCATAGCGGCCACCCGCCCGATGCGGTGGTCTTCCCGGAAACCGTCCAGGAGGTGGTCGCCGTCGTCAAGGCGTGTGCGGCAAAGGCCGTGCCGATGATCCCGTTCGGCGTCGGCACCTCGCTCGAGGGTCATGTGGCGGCGCTGCGCGGCGGCGTCTCGATCGACCTGTCGAACATGAACCGGGTGATCGCGGTCAACGAGGCCGATCTCGACGTCCGGGTCGAGCCGGGCGTCACCAGAAAGCAGCTTAACGAATATCTGCGCGACACCGGCCTGTTCTTCCCGATCGATCCGGGCGCGGATGCGACCATCGGCGGCATGGCCGCCACCAGAGCATCGGGCACTAACGCGGTGCGTTACGGCACCATGCGCGGGAACGTGCTCGGGCTGACCGTGGTGCTGGCCGACGGTCGGGTGATCAGGACCGGCGGGCGGGCGCGGAAATCATCGGCCGGCTACGATCTGACCGCCCTGTTCGTCGGCTCGGAAGGCACGCTCGGCGTGATCGTGGAGATCACGCTGCGGCTCTACGGCGTGCCCGAGGCGATCTCGGCCGCCGTCTGCCCGTTCCCCGGCGTCGATGCGGCGGTGGCGACTTGCATCGAGACCATCCAGTCGGGCATTCCCGTTGCCCGCATCGAGCTGGCCGATGCGGTGCAGATAGCGGCCATCAACAGATGGGCCAGGACCGACCTGCCCGACAGCCCGGTCCTGTTCTTCGAATTCCACGGCAGCCCGGCCTCGGTCGCCGAGCAGGCCGAGGCCGTCCAGGCAATCGCCGCAGAGCACGGCGGCGAAGCGTTCCGTTGGACCGGCCGGCAGGAGGAGCGGACGAAGCTCTGGCAGGACCGCCACGATGCCCACTATGCCAACATGGCGCTCGCCCCAGGAAAGCGCGCCTGGCCGACCGACGTGTGCGTGCCGATTTCGCGTCTGGCCGAATGCATTGCCGAGACCCGTGCCGATATCGCCCGGACGGACCTCCTCGCCCCCATTGTCGGCCATGTCGGCGACGGCAACTTCAATGTCGATTTCGTACTCGATCCCGACGACGAAGCCGAGCTCGCCACCGCCACGGCGCTCAACGACCGCCTGATCGCGCGCGCGCTCGACATGGGCGGCACCTCGACCGGCGAGCACGGCATCGGCTACGGCAAACGCAGACATCTGGAGGCCGAGTACGGCGATGAGGTCACGGTGATGCA
>CAYFYS010000251.1:0-4284 GCA_964347365.1 uncultured Rhodospirillaceae bacterium
CTGACCGGGCTCGGCATCCGGTTCTCCAACATGATCCTCGCCTTCGCCGGCAGCCAGCTCTTCTTTGCGATGTTCCTGGTCGCGGTGGCCAGCATGATCCTCGGGATGGGTTTGCCCACGATCCCGGCCTATCTGATCATCGTACTGATCATGGGTCAGGCGTTGGAAGACCTCGGCGTCCCGAAGATCCTCGTCCATCTGTTCGTGCTCTATTACGGCGTCTTGTCGGCCATCACCCCGCCGGTTGCGATCGCCGCCTACGCGGCCGCGCCGATCGCCGGCGCCAACCCGATGACCACGGCGGTACAGGCCCTGAAGCTCTCCTTCGTCGGTTTCATCGTCCCCTTCGTCTTCGTCTACAACCCCTCCCTCTCGCTGGTGGTCGGTTTCGAGACCCTCCCTTTCCTGTGGGTGGTCGCGCGGCTGGCGCTGGCGATCTGGCTGATGACCACCGCGCTGGGCGGCATCGACCGCGCATCGTTGCCGGCCTGGTCGCGGGCGGCCCGGCTGGTGTTGGGCCTGGCGATGCTGTTCAACGTGGCCGAAGTCCAGGCGATCGCCGTTCCGGCATCGGCAGCGCTGCTGTTTGTGGACTTCCGACGGGCGAAAAATGCTAACCTGCCGCCGCGCCGTGCCGCCTGAGCGTCCGGCCGCGCCGACAGCGGCGATCCGCCGAAAACTGGGAGGAAGGATCATGTCCAGGACGAGCTTCGCAACATTCGCCGCGGTGGCCTTGGCGGTCGGTCTGACGAGCGCAGCGCAGGCCAAGGACTTCTACCGGATGTCGACGATCAGCCTGCCGACGCCGTTCGTCATCAACACGACGTTTGCGAAGCTGGTCCAGAAATACAACCCGGGTATCGAGATACAGGTCAACGCCACCGGCGCGGCGCCACGCCATGCTCTGGACGGGGCGCGCGGCAAGACCGACTTCATGATGGGAGCGCCCGCGCTCCACCACCTGATGTCCACCGGCAGGGCGATGTTCGCCAAGGTCAAGAACGCCAAGGAACTGTCGCAGAACCTGCGTTCGATGTTCAACTATCGCATCGGCTTCTATCAGTTCGGCGTCTACGAGGATTCGGGCATCCGGAAAATCGCCGACCTCAGGGGCAAGCGGGTCTTCCTCGGACCGCCAGCCGCGGTCCAGCGCGTCGTCGCGGCCGGCTTCGTCAGGGCGATCAGCGGCTTGGAGCAGGGCAAGGATTACGAGGTCGTCAGGCTCGGCTTCTCGCCGGCGATGCAGGCCTTCCAAGACCGCCAGATCGACGCCCTGGTGGTTGCGAGCAACCCGCCGGCGTCGAACTTCGTGCAGGTCGCGCTCACCAGCAGGATCCGCTTCCTCGGCGCGTCGGACGCCGATTGGGAGACGCCGGCGATGAAGAAGGTCATGCGGATCCCCGGCCGCACAAAGGGCCGGTTCGCAGCCGACGTCTACGGCGCCAACCAGGCCAACGAAGAACCGGTGCAGACGATCGCCGCCTGGGTCGGGCTGGTCACCCGGAAGGGGATCCCCGAGGAGGTGATCTACCGGATGACCAAGACCTTCTGGGAGCATCTGGATGAGATGCACGCCGTCGCCCCCTGGGCCGCGGATGCGATCAATCTCGGCAATGCCTTCAACGAGATGAACATGAAGCTGCACCCCGGCGCGCTGCGCTACTACAAGGAAGCCGGGGTCGAAGTGCCTGAAAGCGTCATGTAGGACGGGATCGCGGCGGCCGCGATATCCGGGCTGTAACGTCCGGGGCGAGACCCGCAAACGGCCACCCCGGACGCCGGCGCGTCGTATGGCGCGAAGCGGTGTCGATCACCGATGGGAGTCCCGATGACTGCGCCCGCCTTCGAGGACATCGGCGCCTGCGTGTTCGACGCCTACGGTACGCTGTTCGATTTCAACTCCGCGGTGGACCGCTGCCGGGATGCGATCGGCGCGCGCGCCGGGGAGCTTTCCGCGCTGTGGCGGCAAAAGCAGTTGCAGTACACTTGGCTGCGCAGCCTGATGGGCCGTTTCGAGGATTTCTGGCAGGTCACCGGCGCTGCACTCGACTATGCGATGAGCGCGGTGGACGTCTCCGATCCGGCGCTGCGCGCCCGGCTGATGCAACTCTATCTGTCGCTGGAGACCTACCCGGATGTCCGCAAGCCTCTGGAAACGCTCAAGGAAGCGGGGCTGAAGACGGCCATCCTGTCGAACGGCTCCTCTTCGATGCTGGTCTCTGCGGTCAAGAATGCGGGGCTGGACGACGTCATCGGCGCGATCCTGTCGGTCGACCGGGCGAGCGTCTTCAAGCCCCACCCGGCAGTCTATCAGATCGCGGTCGATGCGTTGAAGCTTCCGGCCAACCGGATCAGCTTCCAGTCGGCCAACGGCTGGGACGCCAACGGGGCAGCCGCCTTCGGCTTCCGTGCGGTGTGGATCAACCGGTTCGGCCAGCCGGGCGAGATCCTGCCCGGCGAGGTGCACGCCGAACTGACGACGCTGGAAGACCTGCCGCCGCTGGTGACCGGCCGGGCATGACGCGGCGATGGATTACCGCGAACGACGCTACACCGCCCGGGACGGTCTGAGCCTCTATTACCGCGATTACGGCGATGCCCTGTCCCCGCGTGCGCCGGTCCTGTGTCTGGCCGGGCTGACCCGCGACGCCAGGGATTTCGAGGGCTTCGCAAGCCGGACCGCCGCGGACCGCCGGGTGCTGTGCCCCGATCTGCGCGGCCGCGGCCGATCCGACCATGACCCCAATTGGCGCAACTACGAACCGCGGACCTATATCGACGATATCGTCCAGCTCCTGACTTTGGCCAACATGCACCGGATGGTGGTCGTGGGGACCTCGCTCGGCGGGCTGCTGGCGATGGGGCTCGGCGCGGCGCGGCCCGCGGCACTGGCCGGGGTGATCCTCAACGACATCGGCCCCGAGGTGGCGCCGGCGAGCCTCGCGGCCATCATCGACTATCTCCGCATCGACCGGCCGCAACCGGACTGGGAGACCGCCAAGGAGTCGCTGCAGGTCACGCTGCCCGATCTGTGCTTCCAGACCGAGGCCATGTATGACGCCATGCTCGCCAATACCTTTCGCGAGGGCGGGGACGGGATGCTGCATTTCGACTGGGACGTGGACATCGTCCGTCCGATGATCGAGACAGGCGCGCGCATCCCCGATCTGTGGCCGCTGTTCCGCGGCCTGCGCGCCGTCCCGACGCTGGCCTTGCGGGGCGAAAAGTCCACCCTCCTGACCGCCTCATGCTTTGCAAGAATGGGCCGGGAGCACCCCGGGCTGATACGTGCGACGGTCCGCGACACAGGCCACGCGCCGACCCTGAACGAACCGGAATGCGTGGCTGCACTCGATCGGTTTCTCGATGACCTCTGAGCCGGACCCCGGCGATATCGCCCGGGCCGCCGGCCGGCTCGCAGGCAATATCGTGCGTACCCCGTTGTTGGAATGGCCGGAAATCGGCGCGCAGACCGGTGGACGCGTTCTGGTCAAGCCGGAGATGCTCCAACGCACGGGCGCCTTCAAGATCCGCGGCGCCTGGAACGCGGTCGCGAGCCTGGACGAGGCTGCGCGCCGCACGGGCGTGATCGCCTACTCATCGGGCAATCACGGCCAGGCGGTGGCCGCGGCCGCTGCGGCCCACGGCATTCCGGCAACGATCGTCATGCCCGCCGATGCGCCGGCGGTGAAGGCCGCAGCGACACGGGCTTGGGGCGCCCGGATCATAGCCTACGACCGCGCCACCGAGACGCGCGAGAGCCTCGCTGCGGCGCTCGCCGCGCGGACCGGCGCCCACACGATCCCGCCGTTCGACGATCCGCGGATCATCGCCGGACAGGGCACCGTCGGGCTGGAGATCGCCCAGGATCTCGACCGCGCCGGCATCGTGCCCGATGCCGTCCTCGTGCCGGTCGGCGGCGGCGGGCTGATGGCCGGCGTGGCGATCGCGATGAAGGACGCCTTCCCGGCGGTCGAGATGATCGCGGTCGAGCCGGAGGGTTTCGACGACACCGCCAGATCGCTTCTGACGGGAAGCCCCGAGCCGGCCGTGCCGGGTGCGGAGACGTTCTGTGATGCCTTGCGCACGCCACAGCCGGGCGCGCTCACCTTCGCGATCAACCGCAGGCTCCTCGCCCGCGGGATCGCCGTCTCCGACCAGGAGACGGCATGTGCGATGGCCGCGATCTTCTCCCGCCTCAAGCTGGTGGCCGAGCCCGGCGGCGCGGTCGCCATGGCCGCCCTGCTGGGCGGCGGCTTCGATGCGCGCGGGCGGACGGCAATC
>CAYFYS010000252.1:0-4270 GCA_964347365.1 uncultured Rhodospirillaceae bacterium
GGCCAGGATCCGGAAACCTGGCTCAGACACGGCGCATCCTCGGAGATCGACGACCTGGTCGCCGCCCGCACGGCCGCCCGCGCGGCACGGGACTTCGCCGAAGCCGACCGGCTGCGCGCGGCGCTCGTCGAACGGCACGGCGTCGTCGTGCTCGACCGCCCGGACGGCACCACCGAGTGGAGGCGGCGATAATGCCCGACGACAGGGTCTATCTGTTCGATTCCACGCTGCGCGACGGGGCACAGACGCAAGGGGTGGATTTCGGGGTCGCCGACAAGGTGGCGATCGCGCGCGCGCTGGACCGGCTGGGCATCGACTACGTCGAAGGCGGTTGGCCGGGCGCCAACCCGACCGATGATGCGTTCTTCGGCCGTCCGCCGGCGCTGGAGCGCGCGCGGCTGACCGCCTTCGGCATGACCAGGCGGCCCGGGCGCAGCGCCGGCAACGACCCCGGTCTCGCCGCGTTGAGCGATGCCCGGGCGCCGGTCGCCTGCATCGTCGGCAAGACGTGGGACTTCCACGTCACGCACGCGCTCGGCGTCACCGCAGATGAGAACATCGCGATGATCGCCGACAGCATCGCCCATCTGCGTCGCCGCAAGGACGAGGTCCTGTTCGATGCCGAGCATTTCTTCGACGGCTACAAGGCCGATGCCGGGTTCGCGCTGGCCTGCGTGCAGGCCGCCCGTGAGGCCGGCGCCCGCTGGGTCGTTCTGTGCGACACCAACGGTGGCACGCTGCCCGATGAGGTCGAGCGGATCGTCGGCCGCGCGGCCGAAATCGTCCCCGGCAGCCATCTCGGCATCCATTGCCACAACGATACCGAAAACGCGGTCGCCAACAGCTTGGCGGCCGTGCGGGCCGGCGCGCGCCAGGTCCAGGGGACGCTCAACGGGCTGGGCGAGCGCTGCGGCAACGCCAACCTGACCGCGGTGATCCCGAACCTGATGCTCAAGATGGGCTTTGCGACGGGGCTCGACGCCGAGGGGCTGTCCCGGCTGACCGCGGTCTCCCGGCTGGTGGACGAGCGGCTCGACCGGGTGCCGGCCCGGAACGCCGCCTATGTCGGCGAATCGGCGTTTGCCCACAAGGGCGGGCTGCACGTTTCCGCGGTTGCCAAGGACCCCGGCACCTACGAGCACATCGACCCCGCCGTGGTCGGCAACCGGCGCCACATCGTGGTCTCCGACCAGGCCGGCCGGTCGAACATCCTGGCCCGCTTCCACGAGATCGGTCTGGCGATCGATCCCGGCAACGCCAAGGTCCCGCGGCTCCTGGAGGAGGTCAAGCGCCGCGAGTTCGAAGGCTATGCCTATGACGGTGCGGGTGCGAGCTTCGAGCTCATGGCCCGGCGCGTGCTGGGCCAGGTGCCGGAGTATTTCCAGCTCCACGGCTTCCGGGTGTTCGACGAGCGCCGCTGGAACGCCCGCGGCGAGCTGATCACGCTGTCGGAGGCCACCGTCAAGGTCGACATGGGCAACGAGCGCCACATGGCGGTGGCCGAAGGCAACGGCCCGGTCAACGCGCTCGACAACGCGCTGCGCAAGGTGCTGATCCCGGTCTATCCCGGGCTCGCCGACATGCGGCTTGTCGACTACAAGGTCCGGATCCTGACGCCGGAGGCGGGCACCGAAGCCGTCACCCGGGTGATGATCGAAAGCGCGGACACCATCGAACGGAGCTGGTCCTCGATCGGGGTTTCGACCAACGTGATCGATGCCTCCTACAATGCGCTCAACGACTCGATCACCTACAAGCTGTTCCGCGACGGCGCAGCGGTCGCATGAGCCGGTCTCGCGGCTGGTGAGCGCGCTTTCCACCACGGGTGAGGGGGGCGTGGGGGCGCTCACCGGGCGCAGCCGGAAGGCGGTCGCAGCTGCCGATCCGAACGGGCCGGTCATCGTCCTGGTCAAGCCGCAGCTCGGCGAGAACGTGGGCGCGGCGGCGCGCGCGATGCTCAATTTCGGACTGGCCGAAATGCGCCTGGTCGCCCCGCGCGGGGACTGGCTGGACCGCAAGGCGGTGAGCACGGCCTCGGGCGCCGATGCGGTGCTCACCGACGCGCGCGTCTTCGCCACCACCGCAGCGGCGCTCGGCGACGTGTCCCACGTGCTCGCCACCACCGCGCGGGCGCGCGACATGGTCAAGCCGGTCCTGAGCCCCAACGCGGCCGCGGCGCGCGTGCGCGCCCATGCGATGGACGGCGAACGCACGGCGCTCCTCTTCGGGCGGGAGAAGAGCGGGCTCGACAACGAGGACGCCGCCCTTGCCGAGGCGCTGGTGATCGTGCCGGCGAACCCGGCCTATTCTTCGATCAACCTCGCCCAGGCGGTGCTGCTGCTCGCCTATGAGTGGTACCAGGCCGGCGCGGCCCGCACGCCGGCGCCGGGCCGGGGCATGCGCAAGGGCGCCCGGGCCGCAAGCCAGGCTGAAATGCAGGAGATGTTCGACCATCTGGAATCTGAGCTCGACGCCTGCGGCTTTCTTTATCCGCCGGCCAGGCGCCCGCGCATGGTGCGCAACATCCGCAACATCTTCGCCCGCGCCGGCATGACCGACCAGGAGGTTCGCACCCTGCGCGGGATCATCGCCGGGCTCGCCGGGCGGCGCGCGCACACGCGGCGCGATGTTTGACTCCATATAGTCGATCCCTATACTCCGCCCACCTCCGGAAACGCCGGTGCGGGGCTACGCCGCCCCGCACCCGCAAGTCGCGGATTATCGGAACGACAGGCGCCCGGAAGCGATACGCAAGGACCCGGCAATGACCAAGCGCGTGCGCTCGAAGTACAAGATCAACCGCCGGCTCGGCGTGAACCTGTGGGGCCGGCCGAAGAGTTCGATCAACAAGCGCGAGTACCCGCCGGGCCAGCACGGCCAGCGGCGGCGCAAGACCTCCGACTTCGGCACTCAGCTCGCCGCCAAGCAGAAGCTGCGGGGCTACTACGGGAACATCACCGAGAAGCAGTTCCGCCGCACCTACGAGGAGGCCGTCCGTCGTCGCGGCGACACGGTCGAGAACCTGGTCGGGCTGTTGGAGCAGCGCCTGGACGCGGTGGTCTACCGGCTCAAATTCGTGCCCACGGTCTTCGCTGCGCGTCAGTTCATCAGCCACGGCCACATCCTGGTCAACGGCCGCCGGGTGACGATCCCGTCCTTCCGGGTCCGGGTCGACGACGTGGTCGAGATCCGCGAGCGGTCGCGCGAGCTGGGGCTCGTGCTCGAGGCGATCGATTCCCCGGAGCGCGACGTGCCGGACTATCTCGAGGTCGATTACGGCAAGATGCGGGCTGCGCTGTTGCGCGTGCCGCAACTCGCCGAGATCCCCTATCCGGTCCAGATGGAACCGAACCTGGTCATCGAATACTATTCGCGATAGTGCCGGGGGCGCTGCCGGCGTCGGTCTTGTCCGAAGAAGTGGGGCACGATCGGGCGGATGCCGGGCACGGGTTTCGCCGCCACGTACAGATGCTTCTGTACGAGGACTGAATTTCTCATCATGCAGGGATTTACCGATGAAAATACCGCCTCTAATCACGATGCATATTTCGGGGTCGGGAGACTAGCAAGCGAAGCGGACAACACAGATACGTTCGCAGCCCCGCCTGTGATCTTTGGCATTGCCGAGTGCAACGAAGCGCCGCCGGGATAGGAAAACCCGCCGGTGCGGTTAGGCCGCTTGTGACCCCGCACGGGATTCGTCGGCTCGTCCCATCAGCAGACCTTCGACGGAGATGTCTTCGTCGAGTTCATCCCAGTGAAAGCCATTGCCGGAATGACCGATGCGGTAGTTCTCGCGCTGCGCCGCGCTCGCCCGCATCAATCGCGGGAACCACGCCAGAGGACCCCGAGAGAACGGCCGTCGTCCAGCTCGACCCCCATCGCGTCACGGTCGAAGGCGAGCTTCCTGGCCCTAACCGAAGTGCTCATCCCAGGCCCTCTCGATTGCCTCCCGGCGCTCGCCCACCACCTACGCAAGCTCGGAAAGCTGCCTGCAGCTGTAGCCCGCGCTCCAGGCAACAATCACCTCGGGATACAACCAGAATTTGGCGTTGCTGGCTGGGTTGGAGATTAAGCCCTTGCGGTGAAGCCGGCCCAACGCCGCCCAAGCGAAGGACTTCCGTGTCCGTGCGCCCTGTACCGGTGCCTCTCGTGGATTCCTATGTACAGCAGCGCCAGCACGGCTTCGTCGATCCTCGCCTCCCTCATGAGAACAGCATACGTCACCGACCAGTTGCGCGTAGCCATGCGCACCGGCGGGCGCTCGCGT
>CAYFYS010000253.1:0-4248 GCA_964347365.1 uncultured Rhodospirillaceae bacterium
CCAACCCGATCAGCGGCTGCTTCCCGATCCTGATCCCGATCCCGGTCTTCTTCGCGCTCTACCAGGTGCTGTTCGTATCCATCGAAATGCGCCATGCGCCGTTCTATGGCTGGATTCACGACCTGTCCGCGCCCGATCCGCTGGGCATACTGACCCTTTTCGGCCTGATCGACTGGTCGATCCCGCAGATGCTGCAGATCGTCAATATCGGGATCTGGCCGCTGATCATGGGCGGGACGATGTATCTGCAGCAGAAGCTCAACCCGCAGCCGGCCGATCCGACGCAGGCGAAGATCTTCCTGATGCTGCCGATCGTGTTCACCTTCATGCTGGGCCAGTTTCCGGCCGGGCTGGTGATCTACTGGGCGTGGAACAACTTGCTGTCGATCGGCCAGCAGTGGGTGATCATGCGCCGGATGGGGGTGACGGTCTCGGGCCAGACGACCGCGCCCTTGAGCATGGCGACGGTCGCGGGCGGCGGCCAGTCGAAGCCTGCGGCCAGGAATACGGCCAAGGGCGCCGCCGGGACGACCGGGTCGGGCGGCAGCAAAGCCAGCCGCGCCAAGGCGGCCGGCACCAAGCCGATGCCGGGCGATGCCAAGCCGGCCGCGGCGGGTCGGCGGCGGCCGGGTACCAACCGGCGGAAGCGCCCTGGCCGGCCCCGTTCGTAAGGCGAGTCCCCTGCGGTGGACGGGACCTGCCAGGCCGAAACCAGCGCCGCGATCGAGCGGGGCCGCGCACTGTTCGCCGGGCGATGCGAGTTCGTCGCCGGCGTACCCAACCTCGCCGCGCTGCCCGCGCCGCATCTTCCCGAGGTGGCCTTCGCCGGCCGTTCAAACGTCGGCAAATCCTCGCTAGTCAACGCGCTGACCGGCCGCAGGATGCTGGCGCGCACCTCGCAAACCCCCGGACGCACGCGTCAGCTCAACTTCTTCGCACTGGAACGGGGCCTGATGCTGGTCGATTTGCCGGGCTACGGCTACGCGCGGGCATCCAAGGCGCTGGTCCGCGATTGGACGGCGCTGGTGCGGGACTATCTGCGCGGCCGGGCGGATTTGGCCCGACTGTGCCTGTTGAGCGATGCCCGCCACGGCGTGCGCGAGGCCGACCGGGCGCTGATGAAGATGCTGGACGCGGCTGCGGTGTCGTTCCAGGGGGTGCTGACCAAGGCCGACAAGACCGCCGCGTCGGTGCTCGAAACCTCGGCCCGCGCGGTCGCGGCGGAACTTTCCGGCCACGTTGCGGCGTATCCGGGCCTGGCGGTGACCAGCGCACGAACCGGTCACGGCATCGAAGCCTTGCGGGCCGACCTCGCCGCCTTGGCGCGGCCCGGCGGGCTGGGATAGAGTGCGCCGCCATGGCGAGGGCGCACAGATCCACAGACGACCCGAAACCGCGCGGCAAGCCGGCCGCGCCGGCCGATCTGCAGCGCTGGCTCGACAAGGCGGCAACGCTGTCCGAAGCGCTCCCCTTTCTGCGGCTGCACGCCGGGCGGACCTTCGTGATCAAGTATGGCGGCCACGCGATGGGCGATCCGGGCCTTGCCGCGGACTTCGCCCGCGACGTGGTGCTGCTCAAGCGCGTGGGCATCAACCCGGTGATCGTCCACGGCGGCGGCCCGCAGATCGGCCGGATGCTCGACCGGCTGAAGATCAAGAGCGCGTTCGTCGATGGGCTACGGGTGACCGACCAAGCGACCGTCGAGATCGTCGAGATGGTACTGAGCGGCTTGATCAACAAGCAGATCGTAACCGCGATCAACGCCGCCGGCGGCACCGCGGTCGGGCTGTCGGGCAAGGACGGCAACCTAGTCCAAGCGCGCAAGCTGCGCCGGAAGCTGCGCAGCCCGGACTCCAACATCGAGAAGGTGCTCGATCTCGGCTTCGTCGGCGAGCCCCGGTCGATCAACGCCGAGGTGCTGCACGTTCTCGAACGCTCGGCGATCATACCGGTCGTCGCCCCGGTCGGAATCGGCCCCGACGGGACGACCTACAACATCAACGCCGATACGGTGGCCGGCGCCATCGCTGCGGAGATGGGTGCCGCCCGGCTGCTGATGCTGACCGACGTCGCGGGCGTGCTCGACGGCGAGGGCGCGCTGATCGGCGAGATGACGGTGCACGAGGCCCGCCAGAAAATCAGCACGGGCGTCGTGACCGGCGGCATGATCCCCAAGCTCGAAACCTGTCTGCGTGCGGTCGAGAACGCGGTCGCGGCCGCGGTCATCCTCGACGGGCGCATGCCGCACGCGATCCTGCTGGAAGCTTTCACCCAGTCCGGCGCCGGCACGCTGATCCGCGGCGCAACCTGAGGCCGCAGCCCGGCTTTCGCGCGACGTGGTGCCGCCTGTAGGACTCGAACCTACGACCCCCGCATTACGAATGCGATGCTCTACCGGCTGAGCTAAGGCGGCAGCGGGGCGGTACTATACGGATTCCCGGTCCGGGTTCCATAGCTTTGCGGTGCATCGGCGGGCGGGCGGGTCGTCACCGGGCTCAGGGACGCAGTGGGCTCGGCCGCCCCGTTCGGCGCGGCGGCGGGATCGGGCGCCTGCGCCGCAGCGGTGAGTAGCGCGTCCTCACGCCGGGGCTGCGACCAGGTGAGCGTGGCGAACGCCTCGCAATGGCCGCAGATCGGGCTCCAGTGGCGCCAGGAGATGCCGCAATCGCCGCACACCCAGGCCGGCTCGGGCGGGGCCTCGGCGGCGGCGAGCAGCCAGCGGCGCACGACATCGGCCGCCCCGTGCTCGGCTTCTTCGAGGTCCGCGCGCAGCCGGCAGAGCCGTGCCTCGCGTCCACCGGCGGCCTCGGCCGCCTCCAGGTGGCTGCGCGCGCTGCCCCACAGCGAGGCCTCGATCGCCGCGGCGGCGAGCGCAAGCCGGCTTTCGATGTGGTCCGGATTGTGCGAGGCCAACCGTTCGATCCGACGCAACCGGGCGAGCGGGTCCGCGTTCGGGGCGATGGACAGGTAGAGCCGGGCGAGTTCGGAATGGGGGTGGCCCAACCATGCGCCTTCGATGAGCCGGCCGGCCGCCCGGCCGTGGCCGCCGCCGATCTGCAGCCCGGCATGGCGCAGAATCGCCGGCAGAAACTCGGGCGCAAGCCCGTACGCCTGTTTGGCGAACGCGAGCGCACGCCTGGGTTCGTCGCTGTCGCCCGAGGCCGCAGAGCAGGCCAGGAGCGTGACCACGCGACGCCGCCTGCCGTCCTCGCCGGCGAAGATCCCGTTCTTCAGCCCGGCCTCGACGGTGCTCAACGCTTCGTACCACAGCCCGCGCCTGACCTGGAGGTCGAACAGCGTGGTTACCACCCAGGGCGTCTTCGGTCGCAGCACGAAGGCGCGTCGGGCATAATCGAGCGCCGCATCCTCATCGCCCTCGCGCCGAGCCTGCATGAGCAGGCCGCGCAAGGCGAGAAACATCGTCTCCGGCTTTTCCAGCATGCTGGAAAAGTGCTTCCGGGCGGCAGCGTCGTCGCCGGCGAGCTGGGCGGCCTGCGCGCTCAGCAGCAGGGTCAGCGGCGGATCGTCCAGGAGATCGTTCGCACGCCGGGCTTGGCGCTCGGCTTCGCCCGCATCGCCCGCCGCCGCCGCGACCAGCCCTCGGGTCAGCGCGCGGTAGCCCCTCTCGCGCCGCGCGCCCCGGTGGAAGACCAGGATGCGCCGCGGGATCCGCGCGGCCACGCTCAGACTGATATAGACGATCACCGTTGCGAGCGCCGCCGCAGCCACGCCGCCGAACAGGATCGCCACGCTGGTATCGATGCGCCAGCCCTGCCACTCCAGTCTCGCGGTGCCTGGATGATCGGCAAGCCAGGCCGCGAGCGCGACCACCAGGCCGATCCCGACGATCCAGCCGATCAGCCGCCGCATCATCGGTCGGCCCCGCCGGCGCTGCCGTGGCGGGACGAATCCTCGGCACCGCCCGCGCGTGACAGCCGCGCGACGGTCTCGCCGTCGAGCCGGGCGATCGCAGTCCGGGCGGCGATCCGGGCCACAACGGCTGCGCGCCAGTCGGCCAGCACCTCCGCCGGCTTGCCGGCGAGGGGAGCAAGCGCGGCCTCGGCGCCGGCAAGATCGCCCGATTCGAGCCGCGCCTCCGCGCGGGCAAGGACGGCCAGGGTGGTATCGCCGGTCACGTCCGCCCCGACCCGCCTGACGGTGACCACCTGGGCGAGCCGGGCGAGGGTGCGATCATACTTACAGGAGCTGGTGAGTATATCAACATACTAGCCTAATTCAGAACATTGT
>CAYFYS010000254.1:0-4229 GCA_964347365.1 uncultured Rhodospirillaceae bacterium
ACCTCCCTGCGGCCGCAGGCGGTGGCCTGCACGATGCGCCGCGCCGCGGCGGCGGGCTCCATGCCGGCCTCGATCGCCGGGTCCATGCGGGCGTAGGCGCTGCCGTCGGCGCGCAGCGCGTTTATCGACACGTTGGTGCGCACCGCGCCCAGCACCACCACACAGACGCGGATCCCGCTGGCGTGCTCTTCGGCGCGCAATGCGTTAAACAGCCCGTGCAGCGCCTTCTTCGCGGCGCTGTAGCCCGACCGGTAGGGCGAGGCGTAGAGCGCCGCGATCGAGGAGATCACCACGATCCGCCCGCCACCCGCCGCCGTCATCGCCGGCAGGACCGCGCGGGTGAGCGCCAGCGGGCCGAAGACGTTGACCTCGAACAGCGTCCGGGTCACTGCAGGCGCGGCGTCGCGGACCAGCGCACGCTGGGTCAGGCCGGCATTGTTGACCAGGACATCGACGGCGCCCAGGCGCCGGTGCACCGTGCGCACCGCTTCGTCGATCGCCTCCGGCCGGGCGAGGTCCATCGGCGCGACGACCACCTCGTGCGGCCCGCCGCCGAGAGCGCCGGCCAGATGCCGGAGCGCATCCTCACGCCGGGCGGACAGGACCAGCCGGGCACCGGCAGCGCGGAAGGCATACGCCAGGGCCTGACCCAGCCCGCCCGAGGCACCGGTAATCCAGACCGTCTTGCCGCTGAACCTCTCCCGGCCCATCGCCCGGCTTCCCCTGCGCCCCGCGGGCCGGCATGTTAGTGCACGCGCACCGGCAAGCCGAGCATGTGCCGGGCCGGCGCCGCCCCGGTTTCACCTGTGCACCCGGAGTCGAAACGATGCCGGACAGGCGGCGCGGAGGGACCGGCCGGTGAACCGGCGGGCCGGACCGGACCCTGGCCGGGGCAGGCTTTCGGGCAATGCTGCAGGCGCGCTGTGGATCATACTGGGCTCGGTCTTCTTTGCGCTGAACGACGCTGTGGTCAAAGAGGTCGGCCAGGCCTTCGATCCGGTCCAGATGGCGCTGTTCCGCTATGTCGTGGGCCTGCTGATCCTCCTGCCCTGGCTGGTCAAGGCCGGGGGGACGGCCTGGCGGTCCGGGCGGATCGGCCTGCATCTAGGCAGGGCGGTGATCGCCGGCACCGGCCAGGCTGCGGTCTATTATTCGGTGATCCACCTCTATCTCGCCGACGCGACCGCAGCGGCCTTCACCCGGCCGCTGTTCCTTACTCTGCTCGCCGTGGTGATGCTGGGCGAGGCGGTCGGCTGGCGGCGCTGGGCAGCCACCGCGTTCGGCTTCCTGGGCGTGCTCGTGATGGTCCGCCCCGGCGGGGCGGTGTTCGACGTCGCCTGGGCGGTCGCCCTGGTCGCGGCCGTGCTGTTCGCGCTGGGGATCATTCTGATCCGCCGGATGTCGACGACCGAGCCGGTGATCCGCATCCTGTTCTACTACCACGTCTTCGGGATCGTGCTCTTCATCGGCCCGGCGCTATGGGTGTGGCGGACGCCGGATCCGGCGAGCTTCGCCATGCTGACCCTGATCGGTGCGCTTACAGCAGCGGCGATGGCCTGCTTCGTGAAGGGCTTCAGCCTCGGCGAGGCCTCGGTGGTCGGGCCGCTCGAGTACACGCGCCTGATCTACGCCAGCCTGATCGGCTATTTCCTGTTCGCCGAGACCCCCTCGGGCTGGACGCTTCTCGGTGCGGCGATGATCGCCGCCGGCGCGCTCTATTCCGCCGGCCGCCCTAGCCGGCAAGCCGGTCGATCGCGCGCGCAAGATCCGCGTCGCGCCGGCTGAGCCCGCCGGCGTCGTGGGTGGACAGCGTGATCTCGACCCGGTTGTAGACGTTGAACCATTCCGGATGGTGATCGGCCTTCTCGGCGATCATCGCAACCCGGCACATGAAACCGAAGGCTTCGTTGAAGTCGCCGAAGGTGAACGTCTTGCAGATCGCATCCCGCCCCTGGACATCCGCCCAGCCCGCGAGGGAACGCACGGCCTGGGCGCGTTGTTCGGCGGTGAATTTCTCGATCATGACCAACCCTCCGGCGAGCGGTCCAGGGTGCCCCGGCTTGGCCGACCGATCAAGCCACGCTATGACGGGCCATGGCGGTGCGATCCACCCGGGCCCCGACGCTCGCCGACATCGAGCACTACGCAGATGCGGCGTTCGCGACCATCCCTGAACGGCTGCGCGTGCTGGCCCGCGACGTGGTCTTCCAGGTCGCCGAATTCCCCGACGCGCGGACCGAGGCCGAGATGGGGCTGGAGACGCCCTTCGACATCCTGGGCCTTTATCGCGGCATCCCGATCGGCGAGAAGGAAACCGGCCACACCCCGCAGGATGTCGACATGATCTTCCTCTATCGCCGCCCGATCCTCGATTACTGGTGCGAGACGGGCGAGGACCTGACCCATCTGGTCCGCCACGTCCTGATCCACGAGATCGGCCACCATTTCGGCCTCTCGGACGAGGACATGGAGCGCATCGAGAACGCCGATTAGGATCCGGCCCGGCCCGGCGGGCCGGGCTTGCGCGCAAGAAGCCCGTGCACCCGCGTGCGCAGGGCGGGCAGGAGCGCGGCGTCGAACCACGGGTTCGCGCGTTGCCAGGCGATCGTCCGCCAGCTCGGATGGGGGATCGGCAGGAAGTCCGGCAGGTAGGCGTGCCATGCCGCCACGGTCTCGGTCAGGGTCCGCCCGCAGCGGCCGCCCAGATAGTAGGCCTGCGCGTACCAGCCGACGAGCAGCGTCAGCTCCACGCCGCCCAGCGCGTCCAGGAGCCTGGCATGCCACAGTGGTGCGCATTCGGGCCGCGGCGGCCTGTCGCCGCCGCGAGGCAGCGCGCCGGGATAACAGAACCCCATGGGCATGATGGCGATCCGGGTTGCGTCGTAGAACGTCTCTGGGTCGAGGCGCAACCAGCCGCGCAGCCGCCTGCCGCTGGCGTCGTCCCACGGCAGGCCGCTGGCGTGCACCCTGGTGCCCGGTGCCTGGCCGATGATCAGCACCCGCGCGCCGGCGGCCAGCCGCACCACCGGCCGGGGTCCGAGCGGCAGTTCGGCCGCGCAGACCCGACACGCCCGGACGTCCTGGAGAAGCGTCTGCAGCATGTCCATCCCTGCCCCGGCCGTCGGCGGACCATTCTGGACAAGCCGCGGGCGCGGTCAAACCGGCGGTAACGCCGGCGGCTTGACCCGGCGCGGCGGCGTTACCAGTTTGCGATCAGGGTGGTGGCGGCTGGAGGGAAGCGCGGCATGTCGATCCTCGCTCGCCTGAATGAGGACGTCGATGCGATCATGGAACGCGATCCTGCGGCACGTTCGCGCATCGAGGTCGTGCTGTGCTACCCGGGGTTCCACGCAAGGCTGTTCTACATGCTGGCCCATGCCGCTTGGCGACGGCGGATGCGCGTCCTCGGCCGTCTCATCTCCCATGTCGGCCGGGTGCTGACCGGGATCGAGATCCATCCCGGCGCCCGGCTCGGTCGGCGGCTGTTCATCGACCACGGCATGAGCTGCGTGATCGGCGAGACCGCCGATGTGGGCGATGACGTTACGCTCTATCACGGCGTGACGCTGGGCGGCGTCTCGCTGGCGCGCGAGAAGCGCCACCCCACGCTCGGCGACGGCGTGATCGTCGGCTCCGGTGCCCAGGTGCTCGGCCCTCTCACCGTCGGCAAGGGCGCGCGTATTGGCGCCAACGCGGTCGTACTCGAGGACGTGCCGGCGGGCGTGACCATGGTCGGCATCCCGGCCCGCCAGGTGCAGCGGCGCGGACGGGGCGCGGACGCGCGGGACTTCCGTGCCTACGGTACGCCCGATGGCAAGACCGCCGATCCGACGCTGAAGGCGCTCGAGGCGCTGTCAGCCGAGATCGCGCGGCTGCGCGCCCGCCTGGAGATCCTGGAAGCCGCAGATGCCGAGGCCGAACCCCCGGCGCGCTGCGCAGA
Source organism: uncultured Rhodospirillaceae bacterium (assembly GCA_964347365.1). Taxonomy (GTDB): domain Bacteria; phylum Pseudomonadota; class Alphaproteobacteria; order MPNO01; family MPNO01; genus CAYFYS01. Next base: position 3,941 of record CAYFYS010000254.1, read on the forward strand.
CCGGCCGGCGCACGGCGCAACGACGGAGGCGGGTAATGAGCGGGGCTGAGCTGCGCATCGACGACGGCGACATCCGCGAAGGCTTCAGCGGCACGGTGGGCAACACGCCGCTGATCCGGCTTGCCGGGCCGTCGCAGCGCACCGGCTGCGAGATCCTCGGCAAGGCGGAGTTCCTGAACCCCGGCGGCTCGGTCAAGGACCGGGCGGCGAAATACATCATCGAGGATGCGGAGCGCAGCGGCGCGCTCAAACCGGGCGGCGTGCTCGTCGAGGGCACCGCCGGCAACAC
>CAYFYS010000255.1:0-4218 GCA_964347365.1 uncultured Rhodospirillaceae bacterium
GCCGCAGGATCGCCGAGGCGCAGCCCGCGCTCGCGGACCGGCTGGCCCAGCTGGAGGGCGACCTTGCGCGTGCGCATACCCGCCGCTGCGACGCGCAACAGGCCCTGGCGCGGCTCGATGCCGAGCGGGCCGGGCTGCGCGGCGAGGAGGCCGAGCTCGCCGCTTCCGCAGAGTCGCTGTCGGACCGGCTCGCCGCCTGCGACCGGACGGTCGGCACCGCCGAACGGGACCACGCCGAGGCGCTGCGTGCGGCGGCCGAGATCGATACGCGCCGGATCGAGCTCGACCGCCGGCTGCGGACGACGGAAGCCCAGCGCGCGCGGCACGGGACAAGGCGCGAAGACCTCCTGCGCGAACGTGCCGATCAGGCGCCGCTCGGTGAGCTCGCGACCGCCCTCGCTACAGCCGAGGCGGAATCCGCGCAGGCCCGCCGCCGCCTCGATGCCGCACAGGCCCGACTGGCCGCCTCCGGCAACGCCAGGGCCGCCGCAGAGGACGAGGATGCCCGGGCGCGCGAGACCTTTCGCGCTGCCGAAACTGCGGCCGACAAGGCCAAGGCCGAAGCCGCGGCGCTGGCGGCCCTGTTGGATGCCGGCGAGCCGGGTCCTGCGCCGCCGATGATCGACGTGGTCAGGGTGCGGCCGGGATACGAGATCGCTTTTGGCGCGGCGCTCGGGGACGACCTGCTGGCATCGGACGAGGCCGGCGCGCCGGTCTATTGGCGCGACCTCGGCCCGGACCCGGCCGCAGCGCCGCTACCCGCCGGCACGCAGCCGCTGTCGGCGGTCGTCCAGGCGCCGCCGGTGCTGCGCCGCCGGCTGGCCCAGATCGGCGTGGTCGAGGACGAGGCGGTGGCCCGGGCGCTGGCCGAGCGCATCGTCCAGGGCCAGCGCCTGGTCGCCCGTTCCGGCGCGCTGTGGCGCTGGGACGGGTATCGCGTCGCCGCCGGCACGCCGACGACGGCCGCAACCAGGATGGCCCAGCGCAACCGTCTGAGCGCGCTGCGCGCCGAGCTGACAGATCTTGAAAAGGACCGCGCCGCGGCCGAGGCGCAAATCCGTACAACGGGCCAGGCGCTGAGCGATGCGGTGGCGGCCGAACGCACCGCGCGCGATACGCTGCGCCGGGCCGAGACGGCGTTGAGCGGCGCCCGGAACGCAGAATCGGATCGCGGATCCCGCCTCGCCGCCGCGCGCGCGCAACGGCGATCGAACGACGAGGCGCTGGCGGCGATCGACGCCGAGATGGCAGCGGCCGAGGCCCAGCTCGCCACCGGACGGAAGGAGCGCGCGAACCTGCCCGATTCCACGGCGACCGCCGCGGCGCTCGCCGCCGCGCAGGATCGGCTGGCCCAGGCGCGCGCGCAGGCCGATGCGGCCCGTCAGGACCATCAGCGCCGGCTCGCCGAAGCCGAGGCGCGGCAGCGGCGGATCGTCGCGATCGAAGCCGAGATCGAATCCTGGCGGCGACGCGCGGCGGACGCCGCCAGCCATGCCGAGGATCTGGACGCGCGCCGCCGCGCCGCGCTCGCAGAGCGCGAGTCGCTGGCTGCGCGGCCGGACGATCTGGCATCCCGGCGCGCCGCGATCGAAGGTGAGATCGCCGGTGCCCAGAGCCGCCGCACCAAGGCCGCGGGTGCGCTGGCCGATGCCGAATCCCTGGCCGAGGGGAGTGCCCGGGCGCTGCGCGCCGCCGAGGCACGGCTGGCAGCCGGGCGCGAGGAACGGATCCGCCGCGAGGCGGCGCGGGATCACGCCGAAATGGCTGTGCAGGATCTCGGTGCACGGGTGCGCGAACGGCTGGGCTGCGCCCCGCAGGACGCGCTCGCCGCCGCGGGCCTGGACGAGACCGCCGAGCTCCCCGACGTCGATGCGCTCGAAGCCGCGCTGGAACGCCATGTCCGCGAGCGCGAGAGCATGGGGCCGGTCAACCTGCGCGCGGACACCGAGGCGGCCGAGATCGACGGCCAGATTACCACCATGCACGCCGAACGCGAAGATCTGTTGGGCGCAATCGCCAGGCTGCGCCAGGGCATCGCCGGGCTCAACCGTGAAGGTCGCGAGCGGCTGCTTGGGGCGTTCAAGACGATCGACGGGCATTTCCGGAGCATTTTCACGCGGCTGTTCGGCGGCGGCGGCGCGAGGCTCGCCCTGACCGAAGCCGATGATCCGTTCGAAAGCGGTCTCGAGGTGATGGCGAGCCCGCCGGGCAAGCGGCTGCAGACGATGTCGCTGATGTCCGGCGGCGAGAAGGCGCTGTCGGCGGTGGCGCTTCTGTTTGCGGTGTTTCTGACCAACCCGGCGCCGATCTGCGTTCTCGACGAAGTTGATGCCGCGCTCGACGACAGCAATGTCGAGCGGTTCTGCGATCTGATGAACGACATCGCTGGCCATACCCGAACGCGGTTCCTGGTGATCACCCATCACCGCCTGACCATGGCGCGGATGGACCGGCTCTACGGCGTGACCATGCCCGAACACGGTGTCTCCCAGCTCGTTTCGGTCGATCTCGGTACTGCCGAACGGCTGCGCGATCCCGCATAGGCGCGGACTCGGCATGCGCGGCTTTGCCGCACCCTGGCGGCGGCCGATACGTGGGCGATTTCAAAGACTTGAGTGGATTCCGCCGCTCTTGACAGGCGACCGGGCTCTCCGTATCTTGCCGCCGCCTGCGCCGGGAGCCTTGCGGCCTGCGGGGCAGGTGCAACGGCGCAACGTGACCAGCGCAACCGACCCATGGCCGAACGCGAGCCTCCTGCGTCCCTCGGGGATCTGGATGCGCGGCTCAGGCGGGCCCGGGCCGGCGACCCCGACGCAGACCGGCAGGGTGCAGAGCGCGCCCGCGGCGAGGGGCTCGGCCAGGCCCTGAGGATCGGCGTCGAGCTGGTCGCGGCGCTCGCAGTGGGTGCCGGGATCGGGTTGCTGCTTGATGGCTGGCTCGGGACCGCGCCGTGGCTGCTGATCGTTTTTTTCGTCCTGGGCGCGGCGGCGGGAATGATGAATGTCTATCGCGCGATGTCGAACATGAGCCAGGGCGTAGGATACGCCGCCGACAGGCGGCAGGCGGAAGGGACGACGAAACGTGGCCAGCGCTGAGCATCACGGCCCGCTGTCCCAGTTCGAGATCAAGACCCTGGTGCCGATCGAGGTCGGCGCGGTCGATCTGTCGTTTACCAACTCCGCGCTGATGATGGTGATCGCACTGGTCCTGATCTCGCTGTTCCTCGTTGTGGGCATGCGCCGGGGCGCGCTGGTGCCCGGCCGCTGGCAGTCGATGGCCGAACTCAGCTACGAATTCATCGTCGGCCTGATCCGCGATACCGTCGGCGGCGACGGGCGGCGCTATTTCCCGTTCGTCTTTACGCTGTTCATGTTCGTCCTGTTCGGCAATCTGCTGGGGATGGTGCCCTACAGCTTCACCTTCACCAGTCACATCATCGTCACCTTCGCGATGGCGGCGGTGGTCTTCGTCGGGGTGACGGTCCTGGGCTTCGTCAAGCACGGCATGCATTTCTTTTCTTTCTTCGTGCCGCCCGGCGTGTCGGTCGCGCTGTGGCCGCTGCTGATCCCCATCGAGATCATCTCCTACCTGTCGCGGCCGATCAGCCTGTCGGTCCGGCTGTTCGCCAACATGCTGGCCGGTCACACGCTGTTGAAAGTCTTTGCGGGCTTCGTGCCGGCGCTCGGCGCGCTGGGGATCCTGCCGCTGGCTTTCGTTGCCGCGCTCAGCGGGCTCGAGCTGGTGATCGCCTTCCTGCAGGCCTACGTGTTCGCCATCCTGACGTGCCTTTACATCAACGATGCCCTGCACCTGCATTGAGCGCGCGGCGCTTTCGGCGGCATCACCTTGCGGAAAGAGGGGAAGGAATGGAGCTTGACGCAGCCAAGGTCATCGGCGCCGGCCTCGCGGTTATCGGCGTCGTCGGATCGGGCGTGGGGATCGGAGCGATCTTCTCGTCCTTCATCTCCGCGGTCGCGCGCAACCCGGCCGCGCGCGGCGATGTCTTCCCCATGACCATGCTCGGGTTCGCTCTCGTCGAAGCGATTGCGCTGTTCGCGCTGGTCGTGGCCCTCGTGATCCTGTTCGGCTGATGGCCGGCGCCCTCTAGGCGCGGCGCGCAATGCCGCAGCTCGAACAGATCGACACCTATATCGGCCAGGTCTTCTGGCTGGCGGTCACGTTCGCCCTGCTCTACCTGATTCTGTGGCGCGCGGCGTT
>CAYFYS010000256.1:0-4190 GCA_964347365.1 uncultured Rhodospirillaceae bacterium
CCAACGGCGACTTCATCGCCCGCGCGCCGGAGATCATCGTCGAGGAGCAGCGCGAGCGGCTGGCCGGACTGCGGCAATCCAGAGCCAGGCTATCCGAGGCGCTCGACCGCTTGGCTGCGGCCTGAGGTGGCCGCCATCGGGGCAGCGCGCGCAAGGGGTGACCCCGCGGCTTGTGACGCCGATGCGACGGCGGCTATGGTCGGCGCAACGAGGCGATCGCAACACAGAGGATCAAATGTCCGATGACGGGATGACCCGCCGGTCCGGGACCGGACCCAGGCCGCGTGCGGCGTTCGACAAAGCGAAGCTGCCCAGCAGGCACGTGACCGAGGGTCCGGAACGGGCACCTCACCGGGCGTTTCTCTATGCGATGGGGCTGAGCGAGGCGGAGATCCATCAGCCGCTGGTCGGGGTGGCGACGTGCTGGAACGAGGCCGCGCCGTGCAACATCTCGCTGTCGCGCCAGGCCCAGGCTGCCAAGCGCGGCGTCGCCGAGGCCGGCGGCACGCCGCGCGAGTTCACCACCATCACGGTCACCGACGGGATCGCGATGGGCCATGCCGGCATGAAGTCCTCGCTGGTCAGCCGCGACCTGATCGCGGATTCGGTCGAGCTGACCATGCGTGGGCACTGCTACGACGCGCTGGTCGGGCTCGCAGGGTGCGATAAGTCGCTGCCCGGCATGATGATGGCGATGGTCCGCCTCAACGTGCCTTCGGTCTTCGTTTATGGCGGCACCATCCTGCCCGGGAAGTTCCGCGGCCGCGACGTGACCATCGTCGATGTCTTCGAAGGGGTCGGCCAGCATGCGGCCGGCAAGCTGTCGCGCGCCGACCTCGGGGACCTCGAGGAAGCGGCGTGCCCCTGCGCCGGCTCCTGCGGTGGCCAGTTCACGGCCAACACGATGGCGTGCGTCGCCGAGGCGATCGGGCTGGCGCTGCCGCGCTCGGCCGGCGCGCCGGCGGCCTACGAATCGCGCGACGCCATGGTCGAGGCCTCGGGCAGCGCGGTGATGGACCTGCTGCGCAGCGGATTGCGGCCGCGCGACATCCTCACCCGCGATGCGCTGGACAACGCCGCCAAGGTCGTTGCGGCGACCGGCGGCTCGACCAACGCGGCGCTCCATCTGCCGGCGATCGCCAACGAGGCGGGCATCCGCTACACGCTGGACGACGTGGCGGGCATCTTCAAGGCGACGCCCTATATCGCCGACCTGATGCCCGGCGGCAGGCACACCGCCCTTGCCATGCACGAGGCCGGCGGGGTGTCGGTGGTGATCAAGGAGCTTCTCGACGCCGGACTGTTGCGGGGCGATTGCATCACCGTCACCGGCAAGACGCTCGCCGAGAACTACGCAGACGTGACGTTTCCCGACGACCAGAACGTCTTCCACCGCGTGTCCAAGCCGTTGTCGCCGACCGGCGGCGTGGTCGGACTCAAGGGCAACCTGGCGCCCGAGGGCGCGATCGTGAAGGTTGCGGGGCTCGGCACGCTCACCTTCACCGGGCCGGCGCGGGTCTTCGACTGCGAGGAGGACGCCTTCGATGCGGTGGTCGCCCGGGAGATCAAGGCGGGCGAGGTGCTGGTGATCCGCTACGAGGGGCCGAAGGGCGGGCCGGGCATGCGCGAGATGCTCTCGACCACCGCCGCACTCTACGGCCTGGGCATGGGCGAGAAGGTCGCGCTGATCACCGATGGACGGTTCTCCGGTGGCACGCGCGGCTTCTGTATCGGCCATGTCGGGCCGGAGGCTGCGGTGGGCGGGCCGATCGGGCTGATCGACAACGGTGACACGATCACGATCGATGCGGTCGAAGGACGGCTTGATGTGGCGCTGACCGAAGCGGAGCTGACCCTGCGCAGGCAGGCCTGGAAGCCGCGCGAGACCGACTTCCGGTCCGGCGCGCTGTGGCGCTACGCCCAGACGGTGGGCCCGGCGGCCGGCGGTGCGGTGGTCCATCCCGGCGGCGCGGCCGAATCCCACAGCTACGCCGACATCTGAGCGCGGTTGTGGGGACCATCGCTGCTGCGCTCACGCGCGGGGAGACGAAGGCCCGGAGTGCGGCCGGCGCGCGGATCGAAAGCGCCGGGCAAGGTGCAGGACCACGATGCGGAGCCCCCACAGGAAGCCGCCGAAGGCGCCGCACAGAACGACCGGAACGGCGAGCTGGAGCGGCGCGGTCACTTCGCCCCGCAGGAGCTGGATCACGGCCCATACCGCGCCGAAGCCGAGCCCGACCAGGACATAGCGCATGGCGGCAACTATAGGCGCCGCGCCGGAGGTGCGGAACCGCGCGCGTTCCGGCTTTGCCGCGGACATCGAAAAATCGTATGGCGGGCTGAAGGCGCCGTATATTCTCGACCCGCGGGTCGGAGACGAAGGGCCGCGCGATGGACGTGCGCCAACTGCGATACTTCGTGGAGGTGGTCGAGGCGAAGAGCTTCACCAAGGCCGCCGAACGGGTCCGCGTCGCCCAACCCGCGCTGGGGTTCCAGGTCAGGAAGCTGGAGGGCGAGCTCGGCTCGCCGTTGCTGGTGCGCCATTCGCGCGGCGTCACGCCGACCGAGGCCGGGCTCGCCCTGCTCGGACACGCCCAGGCGATCCTGCGCCAGATCGAGCGCGCCCGCCAGGAGGTCATCGACCTCGCCGGGCCGCCGCGCGGCAGCCTGTCGCTCGGCATCACCCCTACTGCCAGCGCCCTCATGGCGACACGAATCGTCCAGGAGTGCAGCGCGGCCTTTCCCGGCATCGCCCTGACCCTCGTGGAGGGGCTCAGCGAAAACGTGATGAAATGGCTGGACGAGCGGCACGTCGACCTCGGGTTCACCTACAATCCGGAGGCCGTCAAGGGGCTGGATGTCCACGCGCTGCTGATCGAGGACCTGTTCCTCGTGATCCCGTCGGGAAATGGACCACGCGGCGACGACCAAGTGCCGTTCGACCAGATCGACCGCCACCGGATGATCCTGCCGAGCAGGCGGCACGGCACGCGCATGCTGGTCGAACAGGCCGCGGACGAGCGTGGGGTGGCGCTTCATGTCTCCTGCGAGGTCGATTCGGTGGCCACGGTGCGCGACCTCGTCGCCGCCGGTATCGGGGCAACGGTCCTGCCCTACGGGGCGATCCAGGACCTGGTGCACAGTGGCCGGCTGCAAGCGGTGCGCATCGCGCAGCCACGGATATCGCGTACGCTCTATATCGCCAGCGCCGGCCAGGGCGCCCGGTCCAACGCCGCCCACGCCGTCGACGGGATCATCCGGCGCGCAGCCGAGGAGAGGATCCGCTCCGGCGGCGGTTTCTGGCGCGCTCCCTGAGCCGGCCATAACCGAGGGAATAAGAAGCTGATGAGCAAAACCGACGTCATCGAGCGGCTCGACCAGGTGGTGGACGACTTCTCCAGGCGCAACCGCATGTACAACGAAGAGACGAATATCGGCCGGGCCAGGATGTTCGGTATGCAGCACCGCCAGAACACGCGGCACCGGAACTCGGTCCTCAAGCTCAGGGTGGCCACGAATTGCCCCGAATGGGACATCAAGCTCGACATCATCCACGCCTGCAGCCAGGAGATCATCGCCGACAACGAATACGGCGGCGGCCGGCCGCACTGGGAGATCGTGGAGGATCTCGGCGTGGCACTCGGCATGGACCGCCAGGAGATCCGCGCCGCCCCGCTGCTGCCCAGCACCCGGCTGAGCTGGCTGGCCTGGGAGGCGCTGATGAGCAATCGGCACTGGCTGGAGGGGCTGGTCGCCAACACCTGCGCGGAGCGCTCGGCGCTGCCGGGATACGGCGCGGGCGAACTGCGCGCGAATGGCTGGCTGGGTGTGGAGCGCCGGCGCTGGCGCGAGGCTTTCGGCCTGTCCGACGACCAGCTCGAATTCTTCAAGCTGCACCACGAGGCGGACCTGGAGCATTCCGACATCGGCTGGAACGCGGTGGCCAAGTTTGCCGCCGATCTCGGCATGGAGGATGCCGTGGTCGAGGCGTGCCGGATCAACCTGGAGGTCTGGGAAAACTACTGGAACGGCATCTGCGATGCCGGCGATGCGCTGGTCGGCCGATGAGCCGGCTCCCGCTGAGCTTCGCTGCGAGCGATTACGCCCATTTCGACGACCTGACCCGCGGGCGGGTCGCGGTCGAGGGCGTTGATCTGAACTGTATCCGCCTGACGATCGAGGAGATCTTC
>CAYFYS010000257.1:0-4172 GCA_964347365.1 uncultured Rhodospirillaceae bacterium
CGTCCGGCAGGGCACGCGCGCGGCCCTGCTGTCCTACGGTGCGCGGCTTAGCGATTGTCTTGAGGCGGCCGAGATCCTCGACACGGAGGGGCTGTCGACGACGGTCGCCGATGCGCGTTTCGCCAAGCCCATCGATGCGGACCTCCTCAGACGCCTGGCCGCCGAGCACGAGGTGCTGGTGACCATCGAAGAGGGCGCGATCGGGGGGTTCGCAACCCAGGTGATGCACGTACTGGCCGAGGGCGGCGCCTTCGATTCCGGGCTGGTGTTCCGTCCGCTCGTCATGCCCGATGCCTTCCTCGACCACGACACGCCGGAACGGCAGGTCCAGACCGCGGGCCTCGACGGCACCCACATCGCCGCGACGGTCTTGCATGCCCTCGGAAAGAGAGCCGCCCCCACAGGTGCGGCCGTGGAGGTCCCGGCGACATGATCGCGGTACCGCACGGCCTGGCCATCCAGGACGAGTCCTCCCATGACCCGGTCGAGCCGTGGCCGCACGTCAAGCGCCTCGTTGCGCGTTCGGGCACCTCGTTCTACTGGGCCATGCGGACGCTGCCGGCGGAACGGCGGCGCGCGATCCATGCGATCTACGCGTTCTGCCGCGAGGTCGACGACATTGCCGACGGGTCGGGCGAGATCGGCGAGAAATTGCGCGCGCTGGCGGCCTGGCGCGGCGAAATCGCCCACCTCTACGCCGGACAACCGCGCTGGCCCACCACAAGGGCACTGCTGCGGCCGGTGCAGCGCTTCGACCTGCAGCGGGCGGACTTCCTTGCCGTGATCGGGGGCATGGAAATCGACGCCGCGCCGAGGGTTCGGATGCAGACCCTGGACGCGCTGTTGGACTATTGCCGCAAGGTCGCCGGGGCGGTCGGCATGCTGTCGATCCATGCCTTCGGCGTGCCCCGTCATCCCGGAACCCGGATCGCCGAGACACTCGGCGCCGCTTTGCAGCTCACCAACATCCTGCGCGATGTGAAGGAAGATGCCGCTTTGCAGCGCCTCTACGTGCCCTTGGACATGCTCGCCCGCCACGGTGTCGCCGCGCATCGACTGGATGCGATCTTCGCCCATCCGGGCTTTGCCAAAGCCTGCGCGGAGCTGGCCGATCTCGCGCACGCCTATTATGCCGAGGCGGAGCGGCTGATGGCCGATCTCGCATGGCGGCAGATGCGGCCTCCGGTGCTCATGATGGCGGTCTATCGCGAAACGCTCGACCGCCTGCGGAAACGGGGCTGGGCGCAGACCGACGGCCCGATTCGCCTGAGTCGGGCACGCAAAGCATGGCTTGCGGTGCGTTACGGTCTTTGCTGAACGCACCCTGTCGTCCGCGAACCCACATCGTCGGTGCTGGGCTGGCGGGTCTCGCCACCGCGGTCGCGCTGGTGCGCGCGGGGCATGCCGTCACACTTTATGAAGCCAGCAGCCAGGCCGGTGGCCGCTGCCGGTCCTACATCCCGGCCAACCTCGACCGCGTGATCGACAACGGCAACCATGTCCTGTTGAGCGGCAACACGTCTGTGATGCACTACTTGGCCGACATCGGTGCCGCCGGTGCGTTGACCGACCCAGCGTCGGCCTGCTTTCCGTTTGTCGAGCTGCGCACCGGCCTGCGATGGCGTCTGCGGCCTAACGCCGGCTGGCTGCCCTGGTGGATCCTGTGCGCAGGGCGACGCGTGCCCGACACCAGAGCGCGGGACTATTTTGGAGCGTTGCGCATCGCCGTGGCGGGCGCCGAACGCACCGTGACCGACTGCCTCGGCGCGCGCGGTGTCATGTTCGAGCGATTGTGGGAGCCGCTCGCCGTTGCGGTGTTGAACACCCCGGCACATGACGGCGCGGCCGGCCTGTTGCGGTCGGTGCTGCGGGAGACCTTCGCCAGAGGCGAGGCCGCGTGCCGACCGCGGATCGCGAAGACGGGGCTTTCCGCCGCGTTCGCGGATCCGGCCCTGGTGTTCCTGCATCGGCGAGGCACGGCGGTCCGGTTCCGACACCGCTTGCGCGCCGTCCACTATACCGACGGCAGGGCGGCCCAGCTGGACTTCGGTACGGAACCGGTCGCGCTGCGCGACGGAGACAGCGTTGTGCTCGCGTTGCCACCGGCGGCCACCGCTGAACTGGTTCCGGCACTGACGGTACCCGAAGGAAGCCATGCCATCGTCAACATCCATTTCCGCCTGGCCGAACCGGCCGGCCTGCCGGCGGATTTGCCGTTCCTCGGACTGATAGGGGGAACGGCGCAGTGGTTGTTCGTTCGCAACGACGTCGCATCGATGACGGCCAGCGCGGCCGAGGGGCTGGCCAACGAACCGGCCGAAGCGATCGCGCGGAAAACCTGGAACGATGCCGCAACGGCGCTCGGTCTCCGGCAGGGTACGCCGCCGATACATCACGTGGTCAAGGAAAAGCGTGCCACGTTCGCCCAGACGCCCGGCCAAGTGCGGCGCCGCCCGGCAACGCGAACCGCGTTCGCCAACCTGGACCTGGCCGGAGACTGGATCGATACCGGCCTGCCCGCAACGCTGGAGAGTGCCGTTCGTTCCGGACACATGGCCGCGCGCGCCATCCTGGACCCCGGACGCGCCGCTACCGAAGAACGGGCTGCGCGCCGTGCCGCCACCGAGCCATGACCATGCGGCGAGAACGCTGACCCGGCGCCCGCATGGCACCGGGACGTCGTTTGCCCGGCAAGGGCTGCGGTGCTAACCTCGCGCCGGCAGTGTGCCCGACCGGCACGGTGGTCGCGATCGGAGTGACTGGGGTGGCGAAACCGGCCTTGCGGATCGTTCTGGCGCAGCCGAGAGGGTTCTGTGCCGGTGTCGTCAGAGCCATCGACATCGTCGAGCGCGCGCTGCGATGCTACGGTGCGCCGGTCTATGTGCGCCACGAGATTGTCCATAACAAGCATGTCGTGGATCGTCTACGCGGGCGCGGCGCGCGTTTCGTCGAACGGACCGCGGACATCCCCAGGGGTGCCGTTGCGGTGTTCAGCGCCCACGGCGTGTCCCGGAAGGTGGAAGACGAGGCCCGCATGCTGGGTTTGCTGGTGATCGATGCGACCTGCCCGCTGGTGACGAAGGTGCACAACCACGCCAGAAGCTACGCGCGGCAGGGCTGCGAGATCGTCCTCATCGGCCACGCCGGCCACCCAGAGGTCGAAGGAACGATGGGGCAGGTAGCCGGCCAAGTCCACCTGATCTCGAACACGGCCGACGTGGCGGCGTTGCGCCCGACCGATCCGACCAGGCTTTCCTACGTGACACAGACGACGCTCAGCGTCGATGACACCCGCGAGATCATCGCAGCGCTTAAGGCGCGTTTCCCGGACATCCTCGGCCCAGATGTGAAGGACATCTGCTATGCGACGCAGAACAGGCAGGCCGCGGTGCGGCAACTGACGGCCCGCTGCGACGCGATCGTGGTCATGGGTGCCGATTACAGCTCGAACTCCAAGCGGCTGCGCGAGATCGGCGAGGACGCCGGAACGAACAGCTACCTCATCGCGGACGCCGGAGAATTGGAACCGGCCTGGCTTGACGGCGTCCGGACACTGGGGATCACCGCCGGTGCGTCAGCGCCCGAAGAGCTTGTCCAGGGCCTGATCGAACGGCTGCGTGGCTGGTTCGCCGTTTCGGTGACCGATCTCGAGGGCGGCGAGGAAAACGTGGTCTTCCGACTGCCACGACCGCTGCTGGAGGCCGAACAACGGGTGAAGTAGGGCCGTTGCGCCCGACTGCCTCCGGCGCGGCAGGGGCGTGCGCCTCGTTTCGGGGAAAAAGGTTTCCGCCATGGCCGTGAGCCTGCCGCAGACCGACGATGCCGCACGCACGATCACCGTGCTGGGATCGACCGGTTCGGTGGGCCGCAGCACGTTGGACCTCGTATCCAGGAACCCCGAACGCTACGCGGTTGAGGCGCTTACCGCCAACGTCAACGAAACCCTTCTGGCCGAACAGGCGCGGCGATTCCGGCCGAGGCTTACGGTGATCGCCGAGCAGTCCCGCTATCCCGCCCTGAAGGCGGCGCTCGCTGGCACCGGCCTGACGATCGAGGCGGGCCGCGATGCGGTCATCTAGGCGGCCCGACGGCCCGCGGAATGGGTCATGGCGGCGATCGTCGGGGCGGCCGGTCTGGAGCCGACACTGGCCGCGGCGCGGCGCGGCGCCGTC
>CAYFYS010000258.1:0-4170 GCA_964347365.1 uncultured Rhodospirillaceae bacterium
CGCCATCGCCGGGGGCGGGCCGAACACCGTCCAGGCGACAAAGGCGATCGCTGCGATCGCGACCACCGCCGGCACGAAGTAGCCGGCAACGACATCGGCCAGGCGCTGGACACGCGCACGCGAGCGCTGCGCTTCGGCCACAAGGGCGACAATGCGCGCAAGCATCGTATCCGCACCGGTCTTGCGTGCCCGCATCACGAAGCCGCCCGTCCGGTTGAGCGTCCCGCCGATGACCGGCGCGCCCGGCGCCTTTTCGACGGGGACCGCCTCCCCGGTGATCATCGATTCGTCGACCGCGCCGAGCCCCTCCAGAACCACGCCATCGACGGCGATCCGTTGACCCGGCCGCACCCGCAGACGGTCGCCGGGATGCACGACGTCCAGGGCGACCTCCTCGTCGGCTTCGCCGTCCCGCACCCGCACGGCGGTCTCCGGCGCCAGGTCCAACAGGGACCGCAGGGCGCGGCCGGCACGCTCGCGCGCGCGCAACTCCAGAACCTGGCCCAGCAGCACCAGCACGATGATCATCGCCGCGGCCTCGAAATACACTGCCACCACGCCGTGCGGACCGACGAAGGAAGCCGGGAAATGTTGCGGCGCCACGGCGGCGGCGGCGCTGTAGACATAGGCGACGCCGGTCCCCATCGCGATCAAGGTGAACATGTTCAGATTGCCGGTCACGACCGCGGCCCAGCCGCGCTGGAAGAACGGATAACCGCCCCACAGCGTCACCGGGGTGGCCAGCAGAAACTGGACCCAGACCGAGACCGCCGACGACAGGACGCCCTGGATGCCGACATGGGCGCTCATCTCCAGCACCAGGACCGGCAGGGCGAGCGCGCCGCTGATCCACAGGCGGCGCGTCATGTCGACGAGTTCGGGGTTGGGCCCGGTCTCCGCGGCCACGTCCGCCGCCTCCAGCGCCATGCCGCAGACCGGGCACGGCGCCGGCCCGTCCGTCACGACGTCGGGGTGCATCGGGCAGGTATATCGGGATCCGGCGATGGGTTTAATCCAGCCCGAGCCTGGCGGTGAACGATTCGCGCCATTCCGACAACGGCCGGAAGCCCGGCTTGTCCCTGATCAGCTCCTCGGTGAAACGGCGCAGCGCCGCGTCGTCGAGCGTGATGTCGAACGGCACGCCGAACGGCTGGTCGATATACCAGGGCGTGTCGACGAACGCCTCGGTCCGATTGCCTTCCGGATCGTGGGCATAGACCGACCAGGTGATGCCGTGGGTGATCGGGGCGATCCGGCTGACCCCGGGCCAGGCCTCCAGAGCAGCATGGATAGCGCGCAGCCGGTCCATGGAATCGAGCCGGAACGAGACGTGGTTGTGATGGACGGCATTGCGGTCGGCCGTCCGACCCTCGTAGAGCACGAGCTGGTGGTGATCGGCCGGGCCGGCGGCCAGGAACGTCACCGCCCCGCGGCCTTCGATATGGCCGTGATCGGTGACCCTCAGCCCGTAGACCGAGATGAAGAAATCGACCATCGCGTCCATGTCGAAGACATGGAACCCGGCGTGGCTGAGCGAGATCGGAGGGGTTGCGGGCATGCCGGTCCGTCGTTCCGCCCGTGCTATTCGGCCGCGGCGGGGCTCAGGGCCAGCGCCTCGTTCAGCCGCGGCATGACCTCTTCGGCCATCAGCGTCATCGAGCGTCCGGCCAGCGCCGGATCGACCCAATCGTGGCCGGCATAGACCAGCGTGCCGAAATCGCCGGTCTGTTCGCGGAAGGCGAGGATCTGTTCGACCACGGACTCCACCGTTCCGGCGATCACCAGCCGGTCGACGACGTAGTCGAGCGTCACCTCCTCGTCGCGCATCCCCGGGTCGTGCTTGAACAGGTTCGACCGGCCGGCTGCGATCAGCTTGCGCATCAGCTGCTTGTAGTAGAACCGGTAGGGGCTGTCGGCGGCCTCCAACCCGTAGTCCCGCGCGGTGGCATCATCCTCGGCCACGAAGACGGATTTGGCGATGCGCCAATTGGCCGGATCGGCCGGACGGCCCGCGCGCGCGCAGCCCTCCACATATTTGGGCCAATGGCTGGCCACCCATTCGGGCATCAGGAAATTCGCCGAGATCGGCTCCCAGCCGCGCGCGGCCGCCTCGCTCACGCCCCTGGAGAACGGCGCCACCACCGTGACCACGATCGGCGGGTGCGGCTTCTGATAGGGGGTGACGATCACCCCCTGGCCGATCTCGGCGATCAGCGTCTCCTCGGTGGTGACGTTCCAGTACCTGCCCTTCAGCCGGTATGGCGGGTCGGTCGACCAGATGGCGAGCACATGGTTGATCGATTCCAGGAACATCGCGTTCCGGTCCTCGTTCAGGATGCCCAGCGCCTCGGCATCCGACTTGAGCGCACCGGGGCTGATCCCGAACAAAAAGCGGCCTTCGAGCAGGTTGTCGATCATCGCCACCTGACCGGCGATGATCGCCGGGTGGTTGAGCGACATGTTCACCGTGCCGCTGCCGAGCACGATGTTCGTCGTCTCGTGGGCGAGGCTGGCCAGGAACATCAGGCACGAAGTCACCGTCTCGGCCCGGTCGGTGACGTGCTCGCCGACGAAGGCCTCGGCGAAGCCGAGCCTGTCCGCCAGCAGGATCGCCTCGCGGTCCTCCTTGAGGGTCTGGGCGTAGTTCCGCTCCGGTGGATGGAGCGGCATGGTGAAATAGCTGAGCTTCATAGGATCGGCCGCCCTGCGTTACGGCGATACGTGGTCGATGAAGGCCTGCGGTGCCGGCTCGCCCCACTGCGAGCCGAGCCCGTCCTCCGCCGCGACAAGGTTGGGTAGTGCATCGCGGTTCAGCCGGTCGGAGTCCGTCCAGTGTTCGTGCACCCGGCCCCAGGGATCCTTCCAGTAGTCGTAGACCTGAGAGCCCAGAACATGGCGCCCGAGACCCCAGACGTGCTCGTAGGCACCGGTGGATTTGAGGTGTTCGTGACCGGTCACCACGTCGTCGATGTCCTGCACTTCGAAGGCCATGTGGTTGAGCCCCGCACGCGTCCCGCCGACGTAGAGAAAGACGTGGTGGTCGACGTATTCGTCGCCGCCGTCGATGCGGTTGAACGACAGGATGATGTTGTCCTTCCCCCCGGCATAGACGTCATCGGAGCACACCAGACCCAGGGTCTGCCGCACCCAGGCAATGGAGCGCGGCACGTCGGGCGTCTTCATCACGCCGTGGCCGATGCGCTTGACGCGCGAGGCGCCGCCGGCGAGCCGGGTGAGCTCACCCTTGCGGTT
The DNA here is from genome assembly GCA_964347365.1 of uncultured Rhodospirillaceae bacterium. GTDB lineage: Bacteria > Pseudomonadota > Alphaproteobacteria > MPNO01 > MPNO01 > CAYFYS01. Next base: position 3,253 of record CAYFYS010000258.1, read on the forward strand.
GAGTCGACCCTGGGCGTCGTTGAGAGCAAACCGCCGGGCCTGGATGGGCGCAAGGGTTTCGATGCCCCAGACGATCTCGATCTGATAGCCGTTGGGCTCGCGCAGCCGGACGCGCTTGCCGCCGCCGGGCTCGTCGATGTCCTCGACGGGGGAGGCGCCCTCGACCGCGGCGACCCGATGGAGGTCGTCCTCGCTGGCTGCGTTGAACGCCAGCCCGATGAAGCCCGGATCACCGCGTTCGGTGATGTGGATGTGGTGTTCCGGGTCGGTGCCGCGCATATAGAGCGCGTTCGGGGTGCGATCCGCCCGCACCATGCCAAAATCGATCAGAAACCTCTCCTGCAGGTCGAGATCGGGCGACCTGATCCGGCCATAGGCGATGTCGGTGACTTTGATCATTCCCGATTGCTCCCAATCCTGGATTGCTGGAGGTGTCCGGTTGAGGCGATATTAGGACCAAGCTGCCCCGATCCCAAGGATCAATCGGGCGGCGGGGCGTACCAACCGACAGGAGGCGATCTTGGATCTGGGATTGAAGGGCAGGAAGGCCGCGATCAGCGGCGGCAGCGACGGGCTGGGCTTTGCGATCGCGGCGGGGCTGGCCGCGGAGGGCTGCGACATCGCGATCTCGGCGCGCGGCGAAGAACAGCTCGCCCAGGCCGTGGACGCGATCAAGTCCAAGGGCGTCAGGGCGTTCGGCGTGCGCTGCGACATGTCGAGCGCGGCGGGATGCCAGACCTTCATCGACCAGGCGGTCGAAGCGCTCGGCGGGCTGGACATCCTGGTCAACTGCGTCGGCGGCATGACGCCGGGGACGCTGGATTCGCTGACCGGCGCGCAGTGGGACGAGATCATCAACCGCAACCAGATGGCCTATGTCCACACCACCCGGCCGGCGGTCCCGCATCTGGAAAAGTC
>CAYFYS010000259.1:0-4161 GCA_964347365.1 uncultured Rhodospirillaceae bacterium
TGTGGGGGCCGGACGCCGCCGGCGGCGGCCAGCGCCGGGGCGGGCGCCGGCCGGGGGGGCCCACGCGTTCCGGCGCCACCCGCCGGTGTCCCGCCGGGCGCATCACGACACCGGATGCGATCCGATCGTGCCGAGCACGGCGCGTCGAACCGTTGCGTTGAGGGGCGATCCCGGTATCCCGCAACATCTGGTTCGGCAACCTTCGTTTCACCCCGATATGTGGTTGATCCGAATCGGCTCGTCTGATATCGGAACACTGCCGAGTGCAATGGACGCGGGTCCGACGCTGACCGGAAAGGCCCGGCGCCAGGGGTGCCGGGCCTTTTCAGTTGCACGCGCCGGCTCACGCAGGACGGCGTGGCCCAGGCCATGTCGGGCCGGCGCGCCCGGGGTGGCATCGGGACATAAAAAGAGACGCCAAGTGCCTGGACGCGGGGTCCTTGCAGCGCGTCCCGAAGGGCGCTCCTGACGTCTCCAGACCCTTTCCAACCCGCGGCTTCCGATCCCTTTGGCGTGCGACCCTAAGGACGCCCGCCGCCGCTTCCATCAGCCTCGACCCTTCCGGGGCCTGTGGTTGTACGACCCGAAGGCCGTGCATCCACGACCCGAAGGCCGTGCATCCACGGCCCGATACTGCGGTGTCTCGACCGCGGGTCCAAGAAAAAAGTACGCCAAGGACGATTTTGTCGTGGAAATCTCCGTGGATACTATGTGAACGGATTGGCCTGCGGTTCGTTTTCTGTGGATTGTTGTGCGGCTTCATTCCGACGGACTTGCGTCGGTGCGTTCGCGCCGGCGGGCAAGCTTTTCCCCGGTCTCGAAATAGCGACCGGTGACCGCGCGCTCGGCTTCCTCGGCGTTTTCCTGCGTCCATGCGCTCAGCGGGTAGCCGTACCACGGCGTGCCGAGATCGAGCGCAGGCAGCCCGAGCGCCGCCCAGCGCGTTCTGGCCGCTTCCATGAAGTCCCGCCGCGGCAGTGAGACCGGCAGATAGGGGTGTTCGCGGCACGCGTTGATCAGGATCGCGGACGCACCCGCCCCGTCCGGGTAGGCGAATTGACGGGCATCATGGGACGGCGTGATCGAGGGGTCGAGCCGGGGCACCTTGCCGCGGATGATCTCCACGTCGCGGTGCGGCTGCATGCCGTAGGACAGCGCCCACAAGACGGCGTTCATCGAATCCGGGTCGACATCGGCGTCCACTGCGATGAACAGCTTGCCGAGCGAGGCATCGAAAGCGGCCGCCGCACGCAGGGCCTGCCAGGGCTGGCCAAGTTCCGGGCGGTCGAGCTGGATGACGAAGAGCATGTTGCAGCTCGCCATCTCGTGGCAGGCGACCTTGCTGACCGAGGGAATGTTGCAGGCCTCCCTGAGGTGGCGCAGATAAACCGCATCGAAGGCCGCCTTGCGGATCACGGTGCTTTCGGACGGCGGGAACTCGCTGATGATCCCCTGGTAGATCGGCGCCCGGCGGTGGCTGATCGCGCCGATCTCGAAGACCTTTTCCATCTTGCGCGGGCCGAGATACCCGCTCGCCTCGCCGAACGGCGCCTCCGGCTCCAGGATATCGGTGCGCACGCGGCCTTCCAGGACGATCTCCGCTGCGGCCGGGACCATAACGTCGATGCTCTCGGCTTCGGTGACCTCAATCGCCGCACCGTTGAGCGCCCCGGCCAGGCCGTACTCGTCCACGCCGTAGGGCAACTTGGAAGCGGCGGCCAGCAACAGAGCCGGCGGACCGCCAATGAACACCGCAGCCTCGAGGTGGCGGCCCAGCCGCCTGGCCTTCTCCCATTGGATCGCCAGATGCTGGGTCGACACGTCCGTTGCGCAGCCGATCCGGTCGGGCGCCTTGATCATCCCGCGATAGATGCCGAGATTGGCGGTGCCGGTTTCGGGGTCGCGGGTCACCCAGACGCCGGCGGTGACGAACGGCGCCGGATCGAAGCCCGGCGTCGAAATCAGATGCGGGAAACGGTCCACGCCCTGGCCGAGATCCGGCGCAGACGCTGTGACCTCCTTGACCGGGGCGGAAGCGCTGGGGATGCGCACGGGGTTAAGAAGGTTGCTGTGCGCCGCGGCCCAGGTCGTTCCGATCGCCTCGGGCGAAACCCCGAGAGCGGCACCATAAATCACCCGCGAGCTGCCGAGCGCGCCGAGGACGACCGAGCCGTCGAAAGTGCGGCCGCGCGTGTCGGTGACGTTGCGGAACCAGAACGCCCTGCGGTCGGGCTCGGCAAGGCCGCGGAACTGGAGCCGGACCAGCGGGACCAGCTCGGTATCCTTGCAGATCGGCGCGTCGATCACATGCAAGAGCGCGCGGCGATCGAGCGCCTCCAGATAGGCGCGCAGGTCCGGGTAGGTCATGGCCGGCATCCACTCCTCGTCGGGCCGGCCGGCTCAGCCCGCGGCGAAGTGCGGGATCACTTTTTCGCCGAACAGATGCATCGAGCGTCTGGCCGCATCGAAGGGGATGTGGCCGAAATTGACCTGCATCGAGGCGACATCGAAGCCGACGGTCTCCTGATAGGCGTGGATCTGATCGATGATCCGCTCCGGCGTGCCGACCCAGGCCGCCCCGGAGGCGACCTGGGTGTCGAAGTTCTCCTTCTCCAGCGCCCGGTACATCTTCTCGTAGCCTGGATAGTCCCTGCTCACCGCGCCCTCGACCCACGGGCGCGCGGCATCGAGGATCGCCTGGAGATAGCGGTCCAGCGGATCGCGCGCTACGCGCATCGCCTGGGCATCGTCGTCGGCGCAGAACATGTGAAAGGCAAGCATCACCTTGCCCTTGCCGGGATGACCCGCGCTTGTCCAGGCCTCGCGGTAGAGGCCCAGACGCTCCACCCTGCGCGAGCTGCCCAGGGGGATCGCCATGATGAAATCGCCCTTCTCGCCGGCCTTGACGAAGGATTCGGGCGTGGTCGTGGTCGCCGTCCAGATCGGCGGGCGCGGCTTCTGGGTCGGGCGCGGCAGCGAGGTGACGTTCCTGAAGCTGTGGAAGCGCCCCTCACAGCTGACGTCCTCCTCTTCCAGGAGGCGGCGGACCTGCGCCGTTCCTTCGTCAAACCGGGCGACGGACTCGTCCAGGCTGACGCCGAACTTCTCGAACTCGTGCGGCAGGAAGGCGCGCGCCATCCCGAGATCGAGCCGCCCGCCGGACAGCGCATCCAGCATGCCGGCCTCACCGGCGATCTTCAGCGGGTTGTTGAACACCGGCAGGACCGCGCCGGTGACCATGCGCGCCTTCTTGCTGCGCTGGCATGCGGCGGCGAGGAAGACCATCGGCGCCGGCGCGTAGCCGCCATAGGATAGGAAATAGTGCTCGACCGTGCGGGCGTGGCTGTAGCCGTAGACATCCATCAGGTCGCACAGCGACAAGCATTCCGCATAGTACTGCGCGCCGCTCTTGGTTTCCGGGCCGACCGAAGGGAAGAACTGGACGCCGAACTCCATTGCCGCTGCTCCCGGGCCGTCGCAGGCGCTCAGGCGGCCACGCCGACCGGCAGGATGTCGCTCTCCTTGAGGTGGTGTTCGCGGTAGATCTCCGTGATCGAGGCCCAGCGCAGCCGGCAGGCGTCCTCGCATACCTTCAACGCCCGCGGCAGATCGTTGGTACCCGCCAGGTAGCGTTCGCACAACGCCATCTGGCGCGTACTGTGCTCCAGATCGGCCTCGGCGTGTTCGACGAAGAATTCGATCTCCGGAGCGGTGCGCGCAAAGCCGTAATGCTCGGCGAAGGCCGGGATGGTCACCTCGTTGTTCAATGCGACCTGCTGCCCCTCCTGGGTGGACTGCATGGCAAGTGCAACGCCCAGCGGTTCGTCGCGCAGGCAGTGGACATAGTGCAGCGACCGCGCCCACCACGCCGGCGGCATCCGTGTGGCCCGCACCTCGTCTTCCGACAGCCCCGCTGCGGCGCAGAACCGGAAGATCATCTCGTTGTGGTTATGAGGCACGTGCCCCTCCCTGGGGATGGCCGCCAGCCCCTGCTCCTCGGCGAGGTTCTCGATCAGCGAGACCTGGATGTCCTCCGGCGCGCGGTAGAACAGCAGCCCGAAAGACGGCTGGACCATCTCGACGAACTTGAAGTGGTTGGCCATGTAGATGCCCAGAGCGTGAAGGTCCAGCGCGCCCGTGGTCATGGCCTGGAAGAAGGGG
>CAYFYS010000260.1:0-4148 GCA_964347365.1 uncultured Rhodospirillaceae bacterium
CATCTGCCCGGCGTCGACCGGTGGCGAGGCGGCCGTCGCCGGCGAGATCGATGTGCTGGCGCCCGAGGGGCTGCTCCAGCTCGTGAACCACTATAAAGGCATCCAGGTGCTCACCCCGCCCGAGCCGCGGCTTGCCGAGCCCGACGAGGCGGTGGCCGATCTGCGCGACATCAAAGGCCAGGAATCCGCCAAGCGCGCGCTCGAGATCGCGGCATCGGGAGGCCACAACCTCCTGATGATCGGCCCGCCGGGCGCGGGAAAATCGATGCTGGCCGCGCGCCTTCCCGGCATCTTACCGCCGCTCGATGCGGCCGAGACGCTCGAGATCTCGATGATCCATTCGGTCGCCGGCGCGCTCGCCGACGGAACCCTGTCGCGCACCCGGCCGTTCCGCGATCCGCACCATTCGGCCTCGGTCCCGGCGATCGTCGGCGGCGGCTCCCGCGCGCGTCCGGGCGAGGTCTCGCTGGCTCACAACGGGGTGTTGTTCCTCGACGAACTGCCGGAGTTCAGCCGCACGGCGCTGGAAGCGCTGCGCCAGCCGATCGAGTCGGGTCAGGCGGTGATCGCGCGCGCCAATGCGCATGTGCGCTATCCGGCGCGGTTTCAGCTCGTCGCCGCGATGAACCCCTGCCGCTGCGGCTGGCTCGACGACCCGGCCCAGGCCTGCAGCCGCGCACCGCGCTGCGCGGCCGACTACCAGGCGCGTATCTCCGGGCCGCTGTTCGACCGCATCGACATGCATATCGACGTGCCCGGCGTCAGCGTGGCCGACCTCGCCCTGCCACCGCCGGCCGAGGGTTCGACCGAGATCGCCACCCGCGTGGCAACGGCCCGCACCACCCAGGCCGCGCGCTACCAAGGGGAGGGGATCCGCACCAACGCCGAGGCCGAGGGCGCGCGTCTGGAAGCCGCCGCCGCGCCCGATGCCGACGGCCGCAGACTGCTCGTCGAAGCGGCCGAACGCCTCAAGCTTACCGCGCGCGGCTACCACAGGGTGATGCGGGTTGCGCGGACGATCGCCGACCTAGACGACACCGGGACCGTCCGCCGCAGACATATCGCCGAGGCGCTGAGCTACCGCCGCATCGCACCCGGGCGATGACCGCGCTCTATCGCCAGCCCACCCGGTCGAAGATCCTGACCGCCTCGGCGTTGTTCTCCCCGAGGATGCGAAGCGCCAGATCGTCGCCCTTGAAGCTGCCGATCGAGGCCACCGCCGGCCCCAGGGCGATGCCCTCGCGAACCGGGAACTCGTGGCCGACTTCGGCGTAGATGCGTTGCGCCTCCGGCCCGGCCAGATACGCGATCAGCCTGACCGCGTTGTCGCGGTTCCTGGCATGTTTGGTCACGGCCGCACCGGAGATGTTCAGATGGACGCCGCGCCCGTCCTGGTTGGGCCAGAACGGCTTGACTTTGGCCACCACATCGGCGTCGCGGTCCTTCCCGGAAGCCAGCAGCCGGACATAGTAGTAGTGGTTGGCGACCGCCACGTCGCCCGCCCCGGCAGCGAGCGCGCGAAGCTGGTCGGTGTCGCCGCCCTGCGGCTTGCGGGCGAGATTGGCGACGATGCCGCCGGCCCAGGCCTCGGCCTTCGCGGTCCCGTGATGGTGGATCAGCGAGGCCAACAGTGACTGGTTGTAAATGTTGGACGAGGATCGGATCAGCACCCGCCCCTTCCATCTCGGACCGGCCAGATCCTCATAGGTCGACAACTCCGAGGGATTGACCCGGTCGGGGGCGTAGAAGATCGTCCGCGCCCGGATGCCGAGCCCGAACCAGTAACCGTCGGGGTCACGATAACGGGCGGGGATCGCCGCCTTCAGAACTTCGGAATCGACCTTCTGGAGGATGCCCATCTGCCGGGCACGGACCAGTCGCCCGGCATCGACGGTGAACAGGAGATCGGCCGGGGTGTTGGCGCCCTCGGCCTTGATCCGCTGGGCGAGCGCATCGGCCTTGCCGGTCACCAAGTTGTAGCCAATGCCGGTTGCGGCCTTAAAGGCGTCGAGCTGCGGCTTGATCAACCGCTCCTTGCGGTAGGAGTAGATGTTCACCTCGCCCGCTGCCATCGCCGCGATGTCGCCGACGAAAAAGCCGGCCGCGGCGGCGAGCGCGGCCAGATAGCCGCTACGAACATGGAATCGTTTGTGAGTCATGGCTCCTTGGCTCCTGCAACTAAGAATGACTTGCAGTCGCATTCTGCCAATAGCGTCCAATTTCGTCAAGTCCTGTCGGAGCCTCGGCGAAGGCAGCCCTGCTTCAGTCTGACCGGACGGACCTAATGCGCTTCGGCCCAGCTGCGACCGCAGCCGGTCTCGACGATCAGCGGCACGCTGAGATGGGCCGCCTTCTCCATGACGTCGCTGACGATTGCGGAGGTTTCTTCGACCTCCGATCGCGGCACCTCGAAAAGCAGCTCGTCATGGACCTGGAGGAGCATTCTGGCGCGCAGCCCGGCATGTTCGAGCGCGCCGGGCAAACGGATCATCGCGCGCTTGATGATGTCGGCCGCCGCCCCCTGCAGCGGGGCGTTGATCGCCGCGCGCTCGGAGAAGTTCCGTCTGGCCGGGCTCTTGTCGTTGATCCCGGGCGTATGGCATTTCCGCCCGAAGATCGTCCGCACGAAGCCGTGGTTGCGGGCCGACGCCTTGGTCCTGTCCATGTAGTCCCGGATCCCGGGATAATGCCTGAAATAGGCCGCGATATAGGATTGCGCCTCGCTCTGCGGAATGCCGAGCTGGCGCGCCAGACCGAAGGCGCTGATGCCGTAGATGATCCCGAAGTTGATCGCCTTGGCGCGGTTGCGCATCGCCGGGTCCATGCCCTCGACCGGCAGGCCGAAGACCTCGCCTGCGGTCTTGGCGTGGATGTCGACGCCGGCGTGAAAGGCCTCTTTCAGCGCCGCGATATCGGCGACATGGGCGAGCAGCCGCAGCTCGATCTGCGAGTAGTCGGCCGACAGCAGAACATGGCCATCCTCGGCCACGAACGCCTCGCGGATCCTGCGGCCGTCCTCGGTGCGGATCGGAATATTCTGCAGGTTGGGATCGTTCGAGCTCAGCCTGCCAGTGGACGCGATCGCCTGGCCGTACGAGGTATGGACCCTGCCGGTGTCCGGGTTGACGGTCTCGACCAGGGCGTCGGTATAGGTGCTCTTGAGCTTGGCGAGCTGGCGCCAGTCGAGCACCCTGGCCGGCAGATCGAGGCCCTGGGCGGCCAGGGCCTCGAGCACGTCCGCACCGGTTCCGTAGGCACCCGTCTTGGTCTTCTTGCCGCCGGGCAGCGCCATCTCCTCGAACAGGATCTCGCCGAGCTGCCGGGGCGAGCCGATATTGAACGCGCGGCCGGCGAGCGCGTGGATCTCATCTGCCAACGCGGCGCCGCGGACATCGAAGTCGCGCGACAGCGCGTGCAGCACGCCCACGTCGACTTTGATCCCGGTCGCCTCCATGGCGAACAGAACCGGGATGAGCGCGCGCTCGAGGGTCTCATAGACGCTGACCATATGCTCCTCGACCAGGCGCGGCTTGAACATTTTGTGCAGTCGTAGCGTCACGTCGGCGTCCTCGGCGGCGTAGCGACACGCCGCATCGAGCGCGACCTCGGCGAAGCCCACCCGCTTCTTGCCGCTTCCTGCGACATCGGAGAATTTGATGCAACGGTGGTCCAGGTGCAGCAGAGCAAGCTCGTCGAGCCCGTGCCCGTGCGCCCCGCCGTCGAGCACGTAGGACAGGATCATCGTATCGTCGATCGGCGCGACCGCGATCCCGTAGCGCGCCAGGATCGTCATGTCGTATTTGATGTGGTGGCCGATCTTGAGCGTACCGGGATCCTCGAGCAGCGGCTTGAGCGCGGCGAGCGCCGCGCCCATGTCGATTTGCCGCGGTGTCTGGGCGGCATCCTCGATCAGATCGGCCGCGCCGTCCCCCGGCGCGACGTGGGCGAGCGGGATGTAGCACGCCCGGCCGGGTTCGATCGACAGCGAGACGCCGACCAGATGCGCGCGCATGGCGTCCAGCGAGGTGGTCTCGGTATCGACCGCAACCATCCCCGCCACGCGCGCCCGTTCGACCCACTCGGCCAGCGAGGCTTGGTCCTGGACGAGGACGTGTTCGACCTCCCCGGGTTGGATCGCAGGCGGCGCC
>CAYFYS010000261.1:0-4135 GCA_964347365.1 uncultured Rhodospirillaceae bacterium
CGTGGTTTTGCGTGCCACCGGTTCCATCGTCCTGTTCGACGGCTTCCTCAGGCTCTATCAGGAAGGGCGCGACGAGGGCGAGGACGATGGCCGGGCCGAGGACGGCCGAGACCCGATCCTGCCGCCGATGGACGAGGGCGAGGCGCTGGATCGCAGCCGGACGCGGCCCGAGCAGCATTTCACCAAACCGCCGCCGCGCTACACCGAGGCGAGCCTGGTACGTCGGCTGGAGGAGCTCGGCATCGGTCGGCCGTCGACTTACGCCTCGATCCTGAGCGTGCTGCAGGACAGGAGCTACGTGCGGCTGGACAAGCGCGCCTTCGTCCCGGAGGACCGCGGCCGGATCGTGACCGCCTTCCTGTCTGGGTTCTTCCGACGCTACGTCCAGTACAACTTCACCGCCGAGTTGGAGGACAGTCTGGATGCGATCGCCAAAGGCGAGCTCGACTGGCGGGCGGTGATGACGGAGTTCTGGCGTGGTTTTTCCGAAGTGGTCGAGGCGACGGCCGGCCTGACCATATCGGAGGTCATCGATGCGCTGGACCGGGATCTGGGCGCCCATTTCTTCCCGACCGAAGGGGAGGAAGGTGCCGATCCGCGCGCCTGCCCGGCCTGCGCCGACGGCCGGACCGGCCTGAAGCTCGGCCGGCACGGCGCCTTCATCGGCTGCTCTAACTACCCCGGATGCGCCTATACGCGGCCGCTCAGGACGGGTGTCGACGAGGTCGAGCCGCTGACCGGGCCGAAGGCGTTGGGGACCGACCCGCAGAGCGGACAGACGGTGTGGCTGCGCAACGGTCCCTACGGCTTCTACGTCCAGCTCGGCGAGGCGGTCGGCAAGCGCAAGCCCAAGCGCGCCTCGCTCCTGAAATCGATGAGCCCGGACGAGGTGAGCCTCGAGCAGGCGCTCGGGCTGTTGTCGTTGCCGCGCGAGATCGGCGCCCATCCGAGCACGGGCAAGACGATCCTGGCCGGGCTCGGCCGGTTCGGACCCTATCTGCACCACGACCGCCGATACACCGCGCTGGGCCCCGAGGAGGACGTGCTGTCGATCGGGCTCAACCGGGCGGTCACCCTCATCGATCAGACGCCCGGGCGCGCCGGGACCGCGGCGCTGCGTACGCTGGGCGCGCATCCCGAAGACGGCAAGCCGGTCGAAGTGCGCGACGGGCGCTACGGCCCCTACATCAAGCACGGGCGGACCAACGCTTCGCTGCCCAAGGGCAGGGAGATCGCCGATCTGAGCCTGGAAGACGCGCTCGGGCTTCTGGCCGCCCGTGCGGCGAAGGCAGCCGGTCCAGGGCGCGCCGCCGCAGGATCCAGAAACAAAGATACAGAAAAACCCGCCGCAGGATCCAAAAGCAAACGCGCTGCAAAAACCGCCACGGGACCCAGAACCAAAGGCGCGGTAAAACCCGCCAAGCCCCGCGTGAAGCGCAGCCGGAAGCCCCGCCCGGCGCCGGACGGGGCGTGAGCAGGAAGGAAACCCGCGGCCGCCGGAGAGATCCCGGGATCGAAGCCCTGCCGCCGGTCGGCGTCATCGAGATCCTGAGCGTCGATTCGGACGGCTTCGCCCGGGCGCGTCCGGCGCGCTGGCCGGAGGGGACGCCGTGGCCCGGGATCCGGTTGGAACCCGACGGCCGGCCGGGCTGCGCCCTGGGCGCCGGCGACCGGGTACTGGCGCGGCTGAACCGGGAACGCTCGGGCCGCTATCTGGCCAGGACCATCCGTCGGCTGCCCGCCGAACGGCCCAGGACGGTGCTCGGCATATTCGAGATCGTCGATGGCAAGGCCCGGCTGCGGCCGACCGACCGGCGGGTCCGCGCGATGTTCCGCATCGCCCGACGGAACGACAAGGATGCCCGACCAGGCGAGCTCGTGCGCGCGGCCATCGGGCCGTCCGGCCGCGCGGGCGTGCCGGAAGCCAGGGTGCTCGAACGGCTGGGCGGCGGCGCGCCCTGGCAGACGGCGAGCCTGATCGCGGTGAAGGAGCATGACATCCCCGAACGGTTCTCCCCGGCCGCTATGAGCGCGGCCCGCGCTGCGGCTGCGGCCTCGCCGGACGGGCGCGAGGATCTGCGCGCGGTCCCTCTGATGACCATCGATGAGGAGACCGCGCGCGACTTCGACGATGCGGTGTGGGCCGGACCGGACCCGGATCCGGCCAATGCCGGCGGGTTTCGCCTGATCGTGGCCATCGCCGATGTCGCCTGGTATGTCCGCCCGGATTCGGCTCTGGATGCCGAGGCACGCGCGCGCGGCAATTCGGTCTACTTCCCGGACCGCGCGATCCCGATGCTGCCCGAGGCGCTGTCGAACTTCTGGTGCTCTCTGACGCTCGTCGAGGATCGGCCCTGTCTTGCCGTCCACATCCGCATCGATGCGCACGGCAACAGGCGCGGCCACCGCTTCGCGCGCGCGATGATGCGCTCGGCCGCGCGCCGGACCTACGAGGACGTGCAGGCCGCCATAGACGGCGACCGGTCGGTCGCGTTGAACGCCGAGATCGGCGCGCTGTCGGCCGCCCATGCCGCGCTGGCGAAGGCCAGAGCCCGGCGCGGCACGCTGGATCTCGATATCCCCGAACGACGGATCCGCATGGAGGGGGACGGACGCGTTGCCGGCATCGAACTGCGCCGAAGCCTGACCGCACACCGGCTGGTCGAGGAGTTCATGATCGCTGCCAACGTGGCCGCGGCCGAGACGCTGGAGGCGCAGCGCGCCCGGTGCCTCTATCGCGTGCACGAGGCGCCCGAGGACGCCCGGGTGGCGGCGCTGTGCACGCTCCTGAGCACGTTCGGTCTGCGGCTGCCGCGCGGCCAGCGGCTGCAGCCGCATCACTTCAATACCCTGCTCGAACGGGCGGCCTCGACCGGGACTGCGGAACTGCTGCACGAGGCGGTGCTGAGGACCCAGGCCCAGGCGGCCTACAGTGTCGAGAATCTCGGCCATTTCGGTCTGGCGCTGGCGCGCTATTGCCATTTCACCTCGCCCATCCGGCGCTATGCCGATCTTCTGGTCCATCGTGCGCTGATCGGCGCGCTGCGGCTCGGCGCGGGCGGGCAGACGCACCCGGACAGCCACGCGCTGGACGAAGTCGCGCGCCACGTCTCGACCACCGAGCGCCGCGCGGCAGCGGCCGAACGGGCGGCGCTCGACCGGCTCTGCGCGAGCCATCTTGCCGATCGGGTCGGGGCGCGCATGCGGGCGCGCATCAACGGCATCACCAGGGCGGGCCTGTTCGTCCGGCTCGAGGAGGCCGGTGCGGATGCGCTGATTCCGCTGTCGATGCTGCCGATCCGTCCCGCGCGGGTCGATCCGAACGGATTTCGGCTGACCGACGGGCGCCGCCGTGTTTTGTTCCGTCTGGGCGAATCGCTGGCGGTGCGGGTGCTCGAAGTCGACGCGTGGACCGGCGCGATCCTGTGTGCGCCGGCCGCGCGCGACCACAAGGCGATAGCACGCCGGCGGCCCGGACATCTATCGTAGCGCGTCCAGACAACCATACCGCCGCGAAGGGACCAGAACCGAAGTGAGCCGACGCCTGATTCGGCCGATCCGCGCGGTCTGTGTCGTCCTGGCCGCGTCGGCCTGCGCCGCCCCGCCGGAGGAACTCCGTTCGGAGGCCACCACGCAGGAGGTCCTGCGGGACAGCTATCGGAAGCTGTCGTCCTACTATATCGATCCGATCGACCTGAAAATGCTCAGCCTGGACGGCTTGAACCGGCTGCAGCAGATCGATTCCAACCTCGATTTCGTCCACTGGCGCGATACGGTCTCGCTCCTGGCAAACGAGGTGATCGCCGGAAACTGGCCCGCCCCGCCCAGCGACGACCTGGAGGGCTGGACCGATCTGGTAGCCGATGCGCTGTACGCCGCGCGCTCCCTCTCGCCGGAAATCGCCACTCGTTCAGATGCCGCGCTGTCCGAGACGGTCATGGGCGGGGTGATGTCCTCCTTCGACCGATACACCCGCTATACCGGACCGGTCCGGGCCCGCCGCCAGCGTGCCCTGCGCGAGGGCTTCGGTGGGCTGGGCATCGCGATCCGCAGCCATGGCGGGGTCGTTTCGATCCGGCAGGTGATCGCCGACACGCCGGCCAGCCGCGCCGGTCTGCGCGTCGCCGACCGGATC
>CAYFYS010000262.1:0-4132 GCA_964347365.1 uncultured Rhodospirillaceae bacterium
GGCAGGATACCCCGCACGATGACGGCCACGCCCGCGGCGTTGGGATGGATTCCGTCCGCCTGGTTCAGCGCCGGGCGCGCCGCCACGCCGTCGAGGAAGAACGGGTAGAACGCCGTGCCGTGCTTCGCCGCCAGCCTGGGAAAGACCGCGTTGAACGCAGCCCCGTACGCGCGCCCCAGATTGGGCGGGGCGTACATGCCGGTCAACAGGACCGGCAGCCGGCGGCGTCCGAGCTCGGCGAGAATCGCATCGAGATTGGCCGCGGTAAGCGCCGGGTCGATGCCGCGCAGCCCGTCATTGGCGCCCAGCGCGAGGATCACCGCATCCGGCCGGCGGGCCAGCGACCAGGCGAGCCGGGCGCGGCCCCCTGCGGTCGTGTCGCCCGCGACCCCGGCGTTGATCACTTCGACATCGTGCCCGGCCCCGGCCAGCGCCGCTTCGAGCTGGGCGGGGAAGGACCGGTCGGCCTCCAGCCCGTAGCCCGAGGTCAGGCTGTCGCCGAATGCAAGCACGACCTGGCGCCGGGCGGCCTCGGCCCCGGCGAAGACGCTGACCAGCACGGCCACGCCGGCCAGCACCGCGATCGCGCCGATATTGATTCGCCGGGCAAAACCGCCATATCGGGCTTTGGACCCGACACCGCGCCCGCCGATGACCGATCGTACCTCTTCCGCCGCACCGCTGGTCTGTCTGGACGGGGTGGAGCTGACGCTCGACGGCGCCGCCGGCCCGGTGCACATCCTTCGCGGCATCGACCTGTCCATCGGTGCCGGGGAGACGATCAGCGTGGTCGGACCGTCGGGATCCGGCAAGACGAGCCTGATGATGGTCATTGCCGGGCTCGAGCGCCAGACCGCCGGACGAATCGAGGTTGCCGGCACCGACTTCGCCGCGCTCGGCGAGGATGCGCTTGCACGCCTGCGCCGCGAGCGGATCGGGATCGTCTTCCAGGACTTCCATCTCGTGCCGACGATGACGGCGCTGGAGAACGTCGCGGTGCCGATCGAGCTGGCACGGGCCGGCGATGCGTTCGCGCGCGCGGCCGAGGCGCTCGGGCGCGTCGGGCTCGACCACCGTCTGGGCCACTATCCCGGCCAGCTTTCCGGCGGCGAGCAGCAGCGGGTGGCGATCGCACGCGCGTTCGTGACCGGTCCGTCCCTCCTGTTGGCCGACGAGCCCACGGGCAACCTCGACGGCGAGACTGGCGAGGCGGTGATCGGGCTGCTCTTCGATCTCCTCGGCCAGGCCGGTTCGACCCTGCTGCTGGTCACCCACAACCCGGCGCTGGCCGCGCGCTGCGGGCGCGGGCTGGTGCTCGCCGACGGCAGGATCATCGCCGATCGCGCCACTGCCGGGGCGCGCGGGTGAGCGGTGTCGTCCTTGCCCTGGCGCTGCGCGAGCTGCGCGGGGGGCTGGCCGGATTCCGGATATTCATCGCCTGTCTCGCGCTCGGGGTCGGGGCGATCGCCGCCGTTGGCTCGACCGCCGATGCCATCCGCGCCGGGCTGGAGGCCGACGGCCGCAAGATGCTCGGCGGCGATGTCGCGCTCAGCCTCATCCACCGCGACATCTCGGCCGAACAGCGGCACTGGCTGGACGACAGCGCGCCGGCCGCCCGGTCGGTCACCATGCGGGCGATGGCGCGTACCGCCGACGGCAGCGCCCGCGCGCTGATCGAGCTCAAGGCCGTCGATCGTCTCTATCCGCTCTACGGCGGGCTGGTACTGGCTCCGGACCAGGCGCCCGAGGCGGCTTTCGCCCGCAGGGACGGGCTGTGGGGCGCAGCGGTGGAGGCGCGGCTGCTGCGCCGGCTCGGCATCGCGCAGGGCGCGCGGCTGGCGATCGGCGATGCGCTGTTCGAGATCCGCGCGGTGATCGCGCGCGAGCCCGACCGGCTGGACGGCGGCGCGCTGATCGGCCTCGGACCGCGGGTGATGGTGGGTACCGCAAGCCTCGCCGACACCGGGCTGATCCGGCCGGGCAGTCTGGTCCGCTATCACTACAAGCTCCGCCTGCCCGACGGGGTCGACCCCGCCCGCTGGCGGGACGCCGCCGACCGGCGGTTCCCCGAAACCGCCTGGCGGGTGCGCGATCGGACCAACGCATCCCCGGCCGCCGGCCGGTTCGTCCGACAGACCGAGATCTTCATGACCCTGATCGGTCTGACGGTGCTCCTGATCGGCGGGGTGGGTGTCGGCAACGCGGTCGGCAACCATCTCGGCGGCCGCATGGCCACGATCGCGACCTTGAAGTGCATCGGCGCCACGTCCGGGACGATTTTCGGCATCTATCTGTTCCAGGTCGCGGTGATGGCGGTGGTCGGCATCGCCGCCGGGCTCGCGATCGGGGCCGCGGCGCCGCTGATCGCGGCGATCCCGATCACCGCCACGCTCGGGGTAGACGGCCGGTTCGGCATCTATCCGCAAGCCCTGGGGCTGGCGGCCGTCTACGGCGCCCTGACCGCGCTGGTCTTCTCGCTGTGGCCGCTCGCCCGGGCCTGCCGGATTCCGGGATCGGCGCTGTTCCGCGACCTGGTGGCCGGTGCGCGCGCCAAGCCGCGCCCCTGGGCGATGGCGGCCACCGCGCTGGGGGCGTTCGCCATGGCCGCCCTGGTGCTGGCCAGCGCCGATGACCGCTGGATTGCGGTGTGGTTCATCGGCGGTGCGGCCGCGGCGCTGGCGCTGTTCCGGGCGGCGGGCTTCGGCCTGGAGCGGGCCGCAGCGAAGATCCGCCGGGTGCGCGCGCCGACGCTGCGCCTGGCGCTGGCGAACCTCCACCGGCCCGGCGCGCCGACCTCCAGGGTGGTGCTCTCGCTCGGGCTCGGGCTCACCGTGCTGGTCGCCGTCGCCTCGATCGAGAGCAATCTGCGCGACCAGATCGCGCGCAGCCTGCCTGCGCGCGCGCCCGACTTCTATTTCATCGACCTGCAGCCCGGTCAGGTCGCGGAGTTCGAAGACACCATCCGGCGCATCGACGCCGAGGCCGATCTGTTGCGGGTGCCGATGCTGCGCGGCCGGATCACCGCCATCGACGGCACGCCTTCCGGCCGCGCGCAGATCGATCCCGGCGCCCGCTGGCTGCTGCGCGGAAGCCGCGGCATCACCTGGTCGGCCGAACCGGTCGCCGGTGCACGGCTCCTGGCCGGGACCTGGTGGCCGCCGGACTATGCCGGCCCACCGCTGATCTCGCTGTCGGCCGGCGCCGCCCAGGGGCTCGGGCTCGGCATCGGCGACAGCCTGAGCGTGAACGTGCTGGGCCGCGAGATCACCGGCCGGATCGCCAATATCCGCGAAGTACGCTGGCGCTCGCTGCGGATCAACTTCGTCATGGTGTTCTCGCCCGGCATCCTGGACGGTGCACCGCAGACCCAGCTTGCCACCGTGCGGGCGCGGCCGGCGGTGCT
Source organism: uncultured Rhodospirillaceae bacterium (assembly GCA_964347365.1). GTDB lineage: Bacteria > Pseudomonadota > Alphaproteobacteria > MPNO01 > MPNO01 > CAYFYS01. The sequence goes on from CAYFYS010000262.1 coordinate 3,404, forward strand.
CACCAGCATCGAGACCGCGATCACCGACCGGTTCGCCAACGTCACCGCGATCCGCGTCTCGGAGATGCTGGCCCTGGTGCGCTCGCTGGTCGACCGGATCGCCGCTTCCGTGCGGGCGGCCGCCTCGATGACGCTGGCCGCCGGGGTTCTGGTTCTGGCCGGCGCTGCGGCCGCCGGCCACCGGCGGCGGATCTACGATGCGGTGGTGCTCAAGGTGCTTGGCGCAACGCGCGCCCGCGTGCTCCTGGTCCATGCGATCGAATACGGCCTCCTGGGGTTGGCGACCGCGACGCTCGCTGCGGCTCTGGGCACGCTGGCGGCCTGGGCGGCCAGCCGCTTCGTCATGGGTATCCCATGGGTGTTCCAGCCCGAGATCGTCGCGGCCACCGCCGTCGTCTCGGCCGCGCTCACGCTCGGCTTCGGGTTCGTCTGGACCTGGCGCGCGCTCGGTCACAAGGCCGCGCCCCTGCTGCGCAACGAATAGCCGGGCGGCTTCGCCCGCCTGCCGCTGACCAGGTTCGGAGAGATCTGAGACGGTTGCCTTGAAGTGAGGGTCTCCGAGGCTGTTGGTGCGAGCCGAAGCAGCCGGAAGGAGGCCCCATGCAGGTACGAAGCCTGCCCCGCCATGTTATCCGAAACGCGATGCGCTCACCCGTTGGCGGCAGGCGCGGGGTCTGAATGCCGCCGATGCCGCGCGTTACCCTCTATCGCTGGGCGAAGCACCCGGAG
>CAYFYS010000263.1:0-4131 GCA_964347365.1 uncultured Rhodospirillaceae bacterium
CAGGCGCCGCACACGCCGTGCTCGCAGCCCAGATGGGAGCCCGTCAGGCCGAGCTCGATGCGCAAGAAATCCACCAGATGCTGGCGCGCCTCGACCCGGCGGGTAACGGTTTCGCCGTTGACGGTGGTGGTTATCTCCACGTGCTCTTGCATCGGTCTCAGCCCTGGTTTTGTGCCACTAGCCGGTCGAGCGCGCGGCCGGTCAGTACCTTGGCAAGGTGCAGCCGCGTGGCTGCCGAGGCGTGGAAATTGCCGATCGGATCGAGATCCTCGCCAAGCGCTTCGGCCACCTTCGTCTTGATTTCTTCAGACCAGATCTCGCCCTCGGCCGCAGCGGCGGCGGAAGAGGCCAGGCGCGGTCGGTCTTCGCTGCCGAAATAGGCCAGGCGCAGGTCGCTCAGCCGCGCGCCGTCACACCTGGCATGGCAGCACACCCCGGCGAGTGCGAAATCGCCGTGGCGGCGGGCAAGCTCCAGGAACGAAGAGGCATAGCCCGCGCTCAGGGCGGGGATGCGCGCCTCGATGAGGATCTCGTCATCGGCCCGCTCGGTCTCGTAGAGGCCCTTGAAGTAGGATCGCGCCGCGACGGTACGCCGCCCGCCCTGGCGTGCCAGCACGAAGGATGCGCCCAGCGCGACAGCGCAGGCCGGCAGCTCCGCCGCCGGGTCGGCGAGGGCGATCGAGCCGCCGAACGTGCCGCGGTTGCGGATCGCGACATGGGCGACATGGGTCATCGCTTCGGCGATCAGCGGCAGGTGCCGGGCGACGATGGACGAGTCCAGCACCGCCGAATGCCGGGTCAGCGCGCCGATGCGGACCTCGTCGTCCTCCAGCGTGATCCCGGCGAGTTCATCCAGCCGGTTGATGTCGATCAGCAGCTTCGGCTGCGACAGCCGCATGTTGAGCGTCGGCATCAGGCTCTGACCGCCCGCAAGGATGCGCGCGTCATCGCCGTGCTCGGCGAGCAGCGCAAGAGCCTGATCGAGGCTCTCTGCCCGGACGTAGGCGAATCGCGGCGCCTTCACTGCCGGCCTCCTCTCATGATTCCGCGACCCACACTCTAGCCACACCGGGGGATTCGGCAAGAGCCGTGATCATGGGGTGAGGGAGTCCAGGATTGCAATGGCGCTGGGCTTGGCTTCAAAGCCCGCGCCGAGGGTTTCGTCCAGTCGCAGGTGACCGTCTTCGAGCGTCCAGCCGTCGGGGAATCCGCCGAAGACGTGATTCGGGTCCGGCGCGGCCTCATGGCCGCCGAGCCCGAGCCCGGCGACGACGTTGGCGGCAAACAGATGCCCGGCATGTGGCACAAGCTGCGTGCGCTTCCAGCCCGCCTTCTCGACTGCATCGATGATGCGCAGATATTCTGGAATGCCGTAACTCAACGAGACGTCGAACTGGAGCAGATCGCGATCGGACCGCATCCCGCCGTAGCGCAAGAGATTGCGCGCATCCGCGGCCGAGAACAGGTTTTCGCCGGTCGCCAGCGGTCCTGGATAGGACGCGGCCAGGACTTCCATCAACGCGAAATCGAGTGGATCGCCGGGCTCTTCCAGCCAGGCGAGGTCGTATTCGGTGAGTGCCGTCGCCCAGGCAAGCGCCGTTCGGCGATCGAAGACGGCATTGGCGTCCACCGCCAGCCGTCCACCCGGTGGCAGCGCGGCGAGCGCAGCCTCGATTCGGGCGCGGTCGGCAGCAAGCGGCGCCGCGCCGATCTTGATCTTGATCGTCCGGTAGCCGAGACCGGCGCAGCGCCGGATCTCCTCGGCCAGTGCATCCGTCCCGCCGTCGGCGCGATAATGGCCGCCGGCTGCGTAGACCGCCACCGGTCCGGCATCCCGGGCGTCGTTGAAACGCCTGGCCAGCAGTCGGTGCAGCGGCAGCCCGGCCGCTTTGGCCGAGGCGTCCCACAGCGCAGCGTCGAGCACGCCCACGGCCGCAGAGCGTTCGCCGTGGCCGCCCGGCTTCTCGTTGGCCATCATCACCGGCCAGGCACGCATCGGATCGACGACTCCGGTCGCCGGATCGCTGATCGCGTCCGGTCCGGCGGCCACAAGCCGTGGGATGAAGCGTTCGCGCAACAGCCCGCCATGGGCGTAACGACCGATGGAATCCAGACCGTAACCGATAATGCGCGCACCGCCGACGAACGCATCGGTAAGCACCGCCACCGCCGAGGCGGTCATCTCGTGGAAACCGATCACGGCGTTGTGCAGCACTGCAGCAACCGGGATGGTTCGTTCTCTGATTTCCAGGATTCGCACGGTCTTGCGGGTAATACGCCGATTCCGCGGCCGGCCCGCCGTCCCCCGCGGATCCCGAGCCTGGAGCGCTTTGCTATACCGGTCGGCAATCGGGCACACAAGCCGTGCCGACGGGGGGCACCGGGCGCCGAGGATCCGGCCCCGGGGGGCGCGTAGCGCGGCCTGCCTCGCCTCTCGCGCCATCGGTGGACAGGTTTGTGCGGTGCGATCACAATGACGGCGCGGCGATCCGGCGGGAGACAGGCCATGGCCAGGTTGCGTCACATCGCGATGCAGGTGCCCGACCTCGAAAAATCGGCGGCCTTCTACGAGAACGTCTTCGAGCTCGAGCGCGTGGCCGAGGCCGAAAGCCCGATCGGCAATGCGGTGATGCTCTCCGACGGGTGGATGAACCTGACCCTTTTGCACTTCCCTGAAGGTACCAAAGGGGAGATCAACGGCCCCGGCTGGGCCGGGCTGCACCATTTCGGCATGGTGGTCGCGGACAAGGAGGCCGCCGCCGCGCAGATCGTATCGGCCGGCGGGACGTTCTTCATGGAGCTTCCCGGCAACTACCCGGGTGTCGAGGCCGAGACCAAGTTCAAGGACCCCGACGGCGTCGTTTTCGACGTCTCGGAACACATGTGGACGATCGAGCGCAAGGGCTGAGCCAATGGATGCGGGGACGGTGCTGTCGCAGTTCGTCATCCCGGCGTGCGAGGCGCGGGCGCTGGTAGTCGAACGGGGCACGATCCTGCGCATCCACCAGATCGCCGGCGGGCAGGTCGGCGATTGCGTCTTCTACAACGCCAAGGATCATCGCGAATGGTTCCATGTCGGCCAGACCTGGGCGACCAACGTGATCTGCGGCACCGGAACGGCGAAGTCGTTCAAGTATTTCTACTCCAAGCCGCCGCGCGAGAACGTGATGCTGAGCGTGGTCGCCGACACTTGCACCAATCATTGGGGCAACATGGGCGGACGTTGTTCGACGAAGCTCTACGAGCGCCGCGACAACCTAGCCGAACATCGTTCGTGCCAGCAGAACCTGACCGAAGTGCTCGCACCCTTCGGGCTGAGTGGTGACGAGATCATGGACGTCTTCAACGTCTTCATGAACGTCGCGCTCGACGCGCAGGGCGGCTTCCGCATCCTGCCGAGCGCGGTGGGGCCGGACGATTACATCGACTTGCTGGCCGAGATGGACGTGCTCGCCGCGGTCTCGGCCTGTCCGGCTGATACCTCGCCGACGAACGGCGGCAAGCCGGGGCCGCTGGGCATCAAGGTCCTGGCCGCCGCCGCGGACTGAACATCGCAGGGGAGGCGGGCCGCCGTGCCGTATGAGGAGGTCAACGACACCCGGATCTGGTACCGGGTCCAGGGCGAGGGCCATAAGCTGTTGCTGTTGCCGGGGCTGGGGCTCGACCATCGCTACTACCGGCTGGGCGAGCCGCTGCTGCGCAGCCACGCGGCGACGGTGCTGGTCGATCCGCGCGGCGTCGGCCGGTCGCGCAAGGACGACCCGCGGCGCGTCACTTATACCGCCGAGCTGTGGGCCGACGATTTCGCAGCGCTCGCCCGCCGCCTCGGCTGGGAGCGCGTCGATGTGCTGGGCTCCTCGCTCGGCGGATGCATGGCCCAGGCAATGGCCGTGCGCCACCCCGACCTGGTGCGCGCCTTGATCGTCGTCGGCGGATTCTCCGAGCTCGACCGGGCGATGGAGATGAACTTCTCGCTGCGTAAGAAGATGGTTGCCAAGCTCGGCATGGGCGAGGAGCTGGCCGACTTCATGGGCCTGTCCACTATGACCCGGGAGTTCTTGGACACCGATGAAGGGCTCGCCGTCATGCGGGCCAACCAGGAGGGCGTGCGCGCAAACCCGCCCGATCTCT
>CAYFYS010000264.1:0-4115 GCA_964347365.1 uncultured Rhodospirillaceae bacterium
CACCACGAACTCGCCGGGGCTGATCACCACCGTGCCCTCGGCCGAGCCTTCGTTGGGAAAGGTGTGGACATGGCCGCCGCCCCAGTGGTCGAACCGACCGGGCTCCTCGGCGAAGCCGTACTGGATCATCACCGGGTACTCGCCGAGCGCGACGGTGAGGTCCATGCCCGCATCGTTGAACATCCTCATCGTCCTGGCCTCTTCGAGCCGTCTGCCGGCATGGATCACCGCCTCCTTGAGCCCGGGCGGGGACATCGCCTGCTCCAGATCGTCGGGGTGATCGATCACCATTAGCACGCGCGTGCCGGAATCGCGCACCTCCTTGAGCCATCTGGTGAACAGCGGGATGTGCAGGCAGACCAGCAGGTCGGCGGCGCACAGCGCTTCCAACGTGCCCCGGCAGGCGCCGACGGTGGCAACGCCGACCTTGGTCCAGCTCGGCACCGCGTTGACGCACATTTCGTAGGCATGCGCGCCCAAATCCTGTGCGGCGGCGAACGAGGCGGCGACGAAATCCCGCCGCGTCGCCAGATCGCTCAGCAGTGCGACCGTCTCGCCCGGCCGGACGTTGCACAGCGTAAATTCCTCGCGGAACAGGCCGGCCAGCCTCGCCGGGTTTATCGATTGCGCGCGCATGACCCTGGTCTCCCGAAAGTCCGGTCCACGCCGAGCCTCACACGGCCGCCCGTGCCGGTCAACACGAGCCGAGGGCGCGCCGCAGCGGTTCCGGCGAACGATTTCGATGGACATCGGTCCGTCCCGATTGCACCATCGGCCGCCAAACCAGAGGAGCGCGACGATGAAGCACGAGATTCCGGTGTTCGACGGCGACGGGCACGTGCTGGAGACCGATGCCGGGCTTGCATCCCACTACGAGGGCAAGTGGAAGGGCAACCGGCGGCTCGACGGGATGACGATCTTCCCCAGCCTCGATGGCTGGTCGCGCAGCACCATCGTCCAGGAGGGCGACGAGGGGCGGAAATACTGGTCGACCGACGCCGGGATCTGGGCCGAGATCCTCGACAAGGTCGGGCTCGAGGGCAGCGTGCTCTACCCGACGGCCGGGCTCGCCTTCGGACTCATGCAGTCCGAGGAGTTCCAGACCGCCACCTGCATCGCCTACAACAACTGGATCGAGGCCGAATACACCAAGCGGGACGGCCGTCTCTACGGCGTCGGCATGACCCCCTACAGCGACGTTCCCACCGCGGTGAAGGAAGTTGCGCGCTGCCGGAACGAGCGCGAGAACATCGTTGCCATGCTGCTGCCTTCGGTGACGGTCAATGGCAGGCATTTCGGCGATGAGGCGTACTGGCCGATCTACGAGGAGGCCGAACGTCAGAACATGCCGCTGGTCTTCCACGGCGCGCCGAGTCGCGGGTTCGGGCTCGACAACCTCAAGCCGTTCCTCAAGGTCCATACGCTCGAACATCCGGTGCCGTTGATGATCCAGCTCACCGACATGATGTTCTCCGGCGTCTTCGAGACCTTCCCCAAGCTCAAATTCGCCTTCCTGGAAGGCGGCTGCGCCTGGGTGACCTTCATGATGGACCGGCTGGACTACGAGTACGATTCGGTCTTCGGTGCGCCGGTCCGCCCGAAGCTGAAGAAAAAGCCCTCCGAAATCTTCCGCGACACCGAGAGCATCTGGGTGTCCTGCGAGATGGGCGAGAACAGCCTGAAATACGTCGTCGATGCGATCGGCCCGGACCGGATCATCTATGCCTCGGACTTCCCGCACGAGCCGACCGAGGACGATCTGACCGCGGATGTGCCGGATTTCCTGGCCAACAACGCCTACTCGATGGAGGTCAAGGAGAAGGTCCTCTACCACAACAGCAAGGCGCTCTACGGCATCCAGTAGGGCGCAGGCCGCGCGGTCGCGCACCGCCGCGCCCAGGCCGGCCCGGAGGGGCGACCATGGACACCATCCCGGTCATCGATATCGCCCGCTATCTCGGCGGTAACGAGGCCGACCGCCGCGCGGTCGCCGCCGAGATCGCCGCGGCGTGCGAGCAGTCCGGGTTCTTCTGCATTACCGGGCACGGAGTCGATCCCGGGCTGATCGCCCGCACCCGCCGGGCGGCGGCCGGTTTCTTTGCGCTGCCTGAGGGGGAGAAGCGGCGGATCCTGCGGCCCGCAGACCGGGTCGGGCGCGGCTACTATCCCTTCGCCGACCGCTCGCTCGCCTACACGCTGGGGGTCGACACCCCGCCGGATCTGCAGGAAGCCTACGCGATGGGACCGCCGGACGTTCCCGACGATCCCTATTACCAGGGGCCGGTTGCGGCGTATTTTTATGCTCCCAACCGCTATCCGGACCGTCCACAGGGCTTCCGCGAGACGGTAGATGCGTATTTTCGGACCCTGTGTGCACTGGGCGGCCGACTGATGGGCGCGATGGCGCTCTCACTCGGCCGGGACGAGGACTTTTTCGCCGACAAGATCGACCGGCCGGCCTGCGTCCTGCGTCTGATCCGCTATCCCGGCCAGGATCAGGCGCCGGCCGAACACCAGCTGCGCGCCGGTGCCCATTCCGATTATGGCACCTTGACGGTGCTGCGCGGCGACGATGTGCCGGGAACGCTGCAGGTCAAGCTGCCGCGCCGGGGCTGGACGGACGTCCACCCGCCGCCCGACGGGTTCGTGTGTAATCTCGGCGATGCGATGGCGCGCTGGACCGGGGGGCGTTGGGCCTCCACCCTCCACCGGGTCGCCAACCCGCCGCGCGAGGCCGCCGGGCGGGATCGGATCTCGCTGGTCTTCTTCCATCAGCCGAACTACGACGCGATGCTGAACGGGCTGTGCGGCGACACTGGCGAAGCGGTCACCCTCGCCGATCACTATATCGACAAGATCCACAAGGCGACCGGCCGGGAGCGCGATCGCGAAGGCGCGCCGGCGTAAGGGCCCGGCCGCGCTGGACGGCATGGGCGGTCCCCTCTAGCCTGCCGCGAGGGCCGTTCCGTCCTGGCGGCCGCGTGTGGGAAAGGCAGCCGATGGATGGCTCCAAGCCGGACCGTCCGGCCGCCCGCCGCCCCGCGGTCCTGCGCCTGCTGACCTCACCTTATCTTGCGCTGACGGTGGCGATGCTGTTCTGGGCGTGCAGCACGGTCATCGTTCGCGGGGTGCGCGAATCCACCCCGCCCGTGGGCCTGTCGTTCTGGCGGACCCTGCTGGGCGCAGCGATCGTGCTGCCGTTCGCGTGGCGGCCGATGATGCTGCAGATCACGCTCATCAGACAGCATATCGGCATCATCCTGGTGCTGAGCTTCCTGTTGATCGTCGGCGGCAACGCGGTGCTGTTCGTCTCCCTCCAATACACGATCGCGATCAACGCAGGCGTGCTCAACTCCTTCGAGCCCGTGCTGATTCTGATCGTCGCATGGGCGGTGTTCGGCGACCGGGTTACCGTCTTCCAAGCGGTCGGGGTGGCCATCTCCCTGCTGGGGGTGCTGGCACTGCTGGGCCGGGGCGATCCGGCGGTGCTTGCGCGACTGGACCTGAATTTCGGCGACATTCTGGTCCTGGGCGCATTCACGAGCTGGGCCTTCTATGCGGTCTATCTGCGCAAGGCCCCGCGCGGGGTCGAACCGGTGGTGATGCTCTTCCTGATCCTGTCCCTCGGCGCGGCGATGCTTGTGCCGTTCTACGTTCTCGAGACCGTCTTCGACCGGCCGATGACCGCCGACCGCGCAACGATCCTCGCCATCGTCGCGCTCGCTGTCTTCTCCTCGGTGATTGCGATCTTTCTGTGGAATGCCGCTCTGCGCCGGCTCGGCGCCGGCCGCGCTTCGATCTTCATACACCTGATCGTGGTCTTCACCGTCATCCTGGCGATCCTGTTCCTCGGCGAACGGTTCGAATGGTTCCATGCCGTGGGCGTGGTCCTGATCCTGACCGGGATCTACCTGTCGACCATCCGCCGCAGGGGGGGCGTCTGAACGCCAGGCGCTTTGAAGTGACGGGCGCCGTTTCGTGACATATGAAATATGATATGTTTTTGAAGGGTTTCTTGAAAATTTCCAAAAAACTTACCTTTTAAAGAAAATTTCTTGACGCGGGACGCGATCCGTGCCAAAAACGCCATGCTCGCGAGGCGTGGGCGGGGGGGG